>CAZPOZ010000588.1:0-2544 GCA_964588235.1 uncultured Planctomycetales bacterium | reverse complement strand
GGGGCCGACATCGGTGAGCTCGCGAAACAGACGGTCATCGGCGGCAAGGAGAAGTCCCTGCGCGGCCAGGCGGTCCTCGACCAGCTCGAGCGGCTCGGCAAGCCGGTGCTCGCGGCCATCAACGGCTACGCGTTCGGCGGCGGCCTCGAGCTGGCGCTCGCGTGCCACCTGCGCTTCGCCTCCACGAACGCGAAGGTGGGCCTGCCCGAGGTGGGCCTCGCGATCATCCCCGGTTACGGCGGCACCCAGCGTCTGCCCCGCATCGTCGGGCGGGGACGCGCGCTCGAGATGATCCTCTCCGGGGCTCCGATCGACGCCGCCACCGCCGAGCGCTACGGGCTCGTCAACGCGGTGTACGAGCCCGCCGAGCTGCAGGCAAAGGTCCGCGCCTTCGCGGCCAACCTGCTCACGAAGGGCCCCCTGGCCCTCTCGATGGCCCTCGAGTCGGTCCTGCGCGGCACCTCCACCAGCCAGGAGGAGGGGCAGCGGATCGAGTGCGACCTCTTCGGGATCGTCTCGTCGACGGCGGACATGCGCGAGGGCCTGAACGCCTTCCTCGAGAAGCGCAAGCCCGTCTACAAGAACGCCTGACGCGCCCGCTCGGCTCCGAGCGTCCGCTAACAGAAAGTCTCAGAGACTTTCTGTTAGCGGAGCCCCGCCCCGCGGAGCTTCGCGCCGCGCCCAACCGCAGCGTTCGCAAACGGTTCCGTCCGTCGGAGGGGGCCGCCCGCCCCTCCTCCGCTAACAAGAAGTCTCTGAGACTTCTTGTTAGCGGAGGGCGCGCCCTGCTGGGGGCCTGCGGCCCAGGCACCCCTCGAAGCCGGGAGCGGCCCCGCCTCCCGGCCCCCGGTTCCCCGCGCCTGCCCGGGGTGCTTGCATAGGGCCCCGCCCCTCACCGTCGCCCCGGGATCCCTCCCATGCGCACGCCCCGCCGCCTCGCGTTCCTGTCCGCGCTCGCCGTGCTCACCTTGGGGACGCCGCTCGCCGTCGCGAAGGACAAGGAGAAGCCCGTCGAGGCGAAGTCGGGCATCTACCAGATCCCCGCGCCGGCCCCCTTCAAGTACATCCAGATGGGGGTGCCGAAGGACTACGACCCGAAGAAGTGGTACCCGCTGCTGTTCATGCTCCACCCCGTCTCGGACAACGCCGCGCAGAGCATCCCCGACATCTTCCACGCAGTCTGGTGCGAAGCGCTGCTGAGCAAGGGGTGGATCGTGGCGGGGCCCGCGGCGGCCGAGTGGGACAACGAGACCTCCATCGAGCCCATCCGCGCGTCGCTCAAGAAGGTGCTCGAGGCGTTCCACGTCGACGAACGGCGGGTGGTCCTCTGCGGGCACAACGCGGGCGCGCTCATGGCGTGGCGCGTCGCGACCCGGGAGCCGAAGCCGTGGGCGGCGATCCTCGCGCTCAGCGGCGAGATCCACCAGAGCGACCGGGGCACCGCGCTGAAGGGCCTCGCGGGGAAGAGCGCCTATCTCTTCCGGGGCGAGAAGGACACGTCCTACACGCAGCCCATGATGGACCTCGACCGCAAGCACCTCGAGGCGTTCAAGATCGCCATCGTCACCGAGGTGAAGCCGGCCTGGACCTATGACTTCCCCCGGTCGAGCCTCCCGGCCATCACCGCGTGGCTCGAGGGGATCTGGCCGCCCGGCGCCTACCGGGAGCTCGCGACCACGGCGGAGAAGGCGCTCGCGGCCAAGGAGTTCGCGGCCGTGGGGCCTGCGCTGTCCGGGCTCCAGGCCGACCTCAAGAAGAACCCGTACCCGGCGTTCGAGGCCAGGGCCGCCGACCTTCAGAAGGCGTTCCTCGAGGCGGGGCGGGCCGCGATCCTCGAGGCGAAGGCCGGGGTCGACTCGGACCCCATCGACGCGCTGGCGAGGATGGACGCGCTCGCGAAGGCCTTCAAGGGCAGCAAGCCCCTCGAGGCCGAGGCCGCGTCGGCCCTGGCCGCCGTCCGGAAGGACCCGAAGACGGTCCAAGCGGTCCGGACAAAGGAGGCGGAGGCCCAGGTGGCGTCGTACATGGGGAAGGCCGAGGCGCTGGAAGCCAAGGGCGACCTCGTCAAGGCCCTCGAGTGGTACCGCAAGGTGGCGGCTCTCGGCGAAACGTCGAGGAAGGCCGACGCGGACCGGAAGATTGCTGACCTCGAACCGAAGGTCGCCGGCAAGTAGCCCCTCCCGGGGTCCCCCGCCGGTGGCGGAGAGCTCCCCATGGCCGTGTCGAAGGACGGACAGACCCTCACGATCGTCTCGGGCGCGCGGACGCCCATGGCGGAGTACTCCGGGACGAAGGGCTACGGCCGCCTGAAGGACGTGACGGCCATCGACCTGGCCGCCGCCGCCAGCAAGGCCGCCCTCGAGCGTGGCCGCGTCGACCCCAAGGACATCGACCAGGCGGTCTTCGGCAACGCGACCCAGTCGAGCAGCGACGCGCTCTACGGCGCGCGCCACGTGGCGCTCAAGGCCGGCGTCCCCGAGACCGTGCCGGCCCTCACCGTCAACCGCATCTGCGGCTCGGGCCTCCAGGCGGTCGTGTCCGGCG
>CAZPOZ010000587.1:0-2550 GCA_964588235.1 uncultured Planctomycetales bacterium | reverse complement strand
CGACGCGGACCTGCGCCTGGAGGCCGCGCTCGCGCTGGTCTCGTTGCGCGCCGGCCCGAGGCCGGCGCCGGCGCCGTTCTGGGCCGACCCGCGCGCCGCGCCCGACCGCGTGCGCAGCGGCGACCTCGAGCGCGCGGCGGCGGCGCCCGAGGCGGCCGCGCTGGCCCCGGCCCTGGCCGACGCGCTCACGCACCCCACGCGCGCCGTGCGCGTGGCCGCGGCCCGCGCGCTGGGCCGCCTGGGGCGCGAGGCCCGCGCGGCGCTGCCGGCCCTGGAGGCCGCGGCGCTGAGCGAGGAGCCCGAGCTGGCGCAGGCCGCCGCCGCGGCCCTGCCCGCCGTCCGGGGCACGGCGCCCCTCCCGCGCCCCTCGTCGACGCTGCCCGCCGACGAGGGCGCGTTGCGAGAGGCGCTGCGCACGCCCACGGGCTACGCCGAGCTCAGGGCCGCCGCCCTCGGCGATCGGGCGGCCGCCGCCCCCCGGCTCGCGGGCCTGCTCGGCGACGCCGAGCCCGCCGAGCGCGAGCGGGCGGCCGAGCTGCTGGGCGACCTGGGCCCCGGCCCCCACGCCCAGGGGGCGGGCCTGCTCGCAGCCGCGTCCGCGGCCGAGCCGGACGTGCGCGCCGCCGTGGTCGCCGCGCTCGAACGCTGCGGGGCCGGCGAGGCGGCGCGCGCGGCCTTCGAACGAGCCGGCGCCGCGGAGGATCCGGGCGTGCGGCGCGCCGGGCTCCGCGCCCTGGCTGCGCTCGGCGCACCTCCCCCGGACCTCGGTCCGCTGCTCGAGGCGGCGCGGGGCCCGGACGACCCCCTCGCGCTCGCGTCCCTCGCCGCCCTCGTGCGCTGGAAGGCCGCGCTCCAGGCCGAGGTCTGGCAGAGCCTCGTGCAGGCCGCCGCGCAGCCCGGGCGCAGCCGGGCCCGCGCCCTGGCGGCGCTGGAGGCGGCCGCGGGCCTGGCGCCCGCCGCCTGGCCCACGCTGGACGCGCTGCTCGACGTGGAGCGCGGGCCGGCGCGGCTGGCCGTGCGCGAGGCGGCGCTCCGGGCGCTGGAGGCCCTGGGCGCGCGCGATCCGCAGGCGGCAGCCCTGGGCGTGGCGCGCTGGAGCGCGAGCACCGGGGTCGAGCAGTCCCGCGCCGAGCAGGTGCTGCGCGCGGCGCCGCGCCACGCGGCGCCCCACCTCGTGGCGTTGCTGCCGGGCGGCAGCGTGGGACGGTCGCAGGCGATCCTGAGGCTGTTCGGCCAGGAGGCGCTCGCGGAGCACGCGTCCGCCGTGCTCGGCCGCGTGGACGTGGGAGCGAAGGACGTGCGCTGGGTGCTCGGCTGGCAGCTGAACACGACCTCCGGCGTGGCCGCCCTGGGGCGGGCGCTGCGCGCGCCCGCGCGGGAGGTGCGGCTCGGGGCGGCGCTCGTCGCGGCGGACGTGGTGGACGCGTTGTCGTGGCGGCGGGACAAGCGCGCGGCCTCGCCGCTGCTCGACGCCCTGGAGCGGGCCGAGGCCGCCGAGACCGACGCCGGCGTGCGGGCGGCGATCGTGGCCGCGCGCGACGAGTGGAAGCCGCGCTGAACGACGGCCGCCGCGAACGCCCGCGCCCGCAGCCGGGCGACGGGCGCGGGGGGACCGCCGGCCGACCGCTCAGTGCCGGAAGTGGCGCAGCCCCGTGAACCAGAGCGCCACGCCGCGCGCGTCGCACAGGGCCACGGCGGCCTCGTCGTTGCGGCTGCCCCCCGGCTGGGCCACGGCCGTCACGCCCACCGCCAGCGCGGCCTCGATCCCGTCGTTGAAGGGGTAGAAGGCGTCGCTGGCCACCACGCAGCCCGCCAGCGAGCCGCCGGTCTCCGCCGCCCAGCGCCTCGCGCGCGCCACCGCGATCTCGGTGGCCTCCACCCGGCTCATCTGCCCCGCGCCCACCCCCACCGCCGTGCGGTCCTTGGCCAGCACGATGGCGTTGGAGCGCACGTGCTTGACCACCGCGCAGGCGAAGGCCAGGTCGGCGGCCTCGCGCGCGTCGGGGGCGCGGCGCGAGACCACCCGCGGCCCCTCGGCGGGGAAGAGCGCGAGGTCGCGGTCCTGGACCAGCAGCCCGCCGTCCAGGCCGCGCACGTCCAGGCCCGAGGGCGGTCCGAAGACGGGCCCGGCGTCGAGCAGCCGCAGGCTCCGGCCCCAGCGCGGCGCCCCCTCGGCCAGGAAGACGGCCTCGGCCCCCGCCTCGACCCCCGGCGCCACCAGCACCTCGAGGAAGCGCTCGGGGACCGCCATGCGCCGGGCGAGCGCGGTCGAGAGGGGCCGGTTGAGCGCCACGCCCCCGCCGAAGGCGCAGCGGGGGTCGCAGAGGCCCGACTCGCCCACCCAGACCTCCCGGGCGGGGCCGGTCAGCAGGTCGTGGCCGTCGAGGTCCGGTGGCGGGTTCAGCCCGCTGAGCCGCAGCAGCGTGGGGGCGAGGTCGATCAGGCCCACCTGCTGCTCGATCAGGGCTGGCGCAACCCCCGGTCCGGCCAACACAATGGGCACGCGCAGCACCGAAGGTGAGGCGCTGCGGTCGTGCTGGAAGCCGCAGC
>CAZPOZ010000586.1:0-2550 GCA_964588235.1 uncultured Planctomycetales bacterium | reverse complement strand
CGGCGTTGGGGCCCGGGAACGACACGCGCAGGCAGCGGTCGGCGACCCAGGCGAGGACCGGCGGCTCCGGGGGGGACGCGCCCGGGCGGGGCTCGGGGCCCGCCACGCGCGTCAGACCCGCGTCAGCCAGCCCGCGTGGGCCGGGTCGGCCCCCCGCACGGCGCGGAAGAACGCGGCCTGGAGCCGCTCGGTCACCGGGCCCCGGCCGCCGGAGCCGATGACGTAGCCGTCCACCTCGCGGATGGGCGTGATCTCCGCCGCGGTGCCGGTGAAGAACGCCTCGTCGGCCAGGGTCAGCTCGGCCCGCGTCAGCGTGCGCACCTCCGTGGGGATGCCCAGGTCGGCCGCCAGGGTCAGCACCGCGTCGCGCGTGATCCCCGGGAGGATCGAGGCCTCGAGCCCCGGCGTGACCAGGCGCCCGCGCAGCACCAGGAAGAGGTTCTCCCCGCTGCCCTCGGAGAGGTTGCCTGCGGCGTCGAGCAGCAGGGCCTCGTCGAAGCCCTTCTCCTTCGCCTCGCGCACGGCCAGCGCGCTGTTCAGGTACTGGCCGGCGCCCTTGGCCGTGGTGGGGAAGGAGGCGTGGTGCAGGCGCCGCCAGGAGGAGATCGTGGTGCGGATGCCCTTCTCGAGGGCCTCGGGGCCGAGGTAGGCGCCCCACGGGAACGCGGCCACGACGACCTCGGTGGGCACGTGGCGGGCGTAGACGCCCAGCGGGCCGTGCCCCAGGAAGGCCAGCGGGCGCAGGTAGCAGGCCGCGAGGCGGTTGGCGCGGATCACCTCGAGGCAGCCGGCCTCGACGGCCTCGGGCGTCACGGGCATGGGGATCTTGTAGGCCTTGGCCGAAGCGAACAGCCGCTCGACGTGCTCGCGCAGGCGGAAGACCGCGGTGCCATCGGGCCCCTCGTAGGCGCGGATGCCCTCGAACACGCCCGTGCCGTAGTGCAGGCCGTGGGAGAGCACGTGCGTGGTGGCCTGGTCGTAGGGCACCAGCCGGCCGTTGCGCCAGAGGCACGTGCGTCCGTCGCCGCCCGGGGCGCCCGTGCGCCCGCCCACGTCGCTCGTCGTGCCGTCGCCGCTCACGGGGTGCCCTCGCCGAGGTCCGACCGGGGACCCGCCGCCGAGTGTAGGGGCGCGGGGCCGCACGTCACCGCCCGGCCCGACGGCACGTCCCCCCCCCCCCGGGGCGCGCCGCGAACGGGGTCGCTTCGAGCCCCGGCTTGGGGTACGGTGCGCGCCTGCCGCGGTGGCGAGGCAGGCGCGGGGGCCCGCGCGGGCGGGCCGCGCGCGGTCCCGAAGGAGACGGCCATGACCAAGCCCCTGCCCTGCATCCTGGTGACCACCGACCTCTCCCCGCTGGGCGACGCGGCCGTGCCGCTGGCCTTCCGCCTCGCGGCGGGGCAGGGGGCCAAGGTGCTGCTGCTCAGCGTCGTCGAGCGGCCCAGCACGCCGAGCCCCCTCTACGCCCACTACTACCCCGTGCCGGGGCGCGAGCAGGTCGAGCAGGCCCGCAAGGAGCTGCACGCCAAGCTGGCCCAGCGCGTCCCGCCCGAGGCGGCCTCGGTGCCCCACGAGCTGCTCGTGGCCGACGGCGACCCCGTCCAGGAGATCGCGCGCGTGGCCGTGGACCGCGCCCCCACGCTGTTGGTGATCGCCACCCACGGCCGCACGGGCCTCAAGCACTTCCTCCTGGGGAGCGTCGCCGAGCGCGTGCTGCGCACCACGTCCTGCCCCGTGCTGCTCGTGCGCTGACGGGGCGGGCATGCCTCCCGTCCGCCCGCTCGAGGCCGCCGCGCTCTGCCCGGTCTGCGACCCGGCGCAGCTGGCCTTCGAGACCACGGCCGGCCTGGCCGACCTCGTGGAGCCGCCGGGCCAGGAGCGCGCGCTCGAGGCGCTGCGCTTCGGCACGGGGATCCGGCACGAGGGCTACAACCTGTTCGTCATGGGCAGCCCGGAGGTGGGCAAGCGCACCCTGGTGCGCTCCGTGCTGGACCGGGAGGCGGCCCGGCAGGCCGTGCCCTCCGACCTGGGCTACCTGCACAACTTCGAGCGTCCCTGGCGGCCCCGCGCGCTGCGCCTGCCCGCCGGGCGCCTGCGGGGGCTGCGACAGGATCTCGAGCGCCTGGTGGAGGACCTCAAGGCCGCGCTGCCGGCCTCGCTCGAGGGCGAGGCCCCGCGCGCGCGCAAGCAGGCCATCGAGGACGAGCTCAAGGAGCGCCACGAGCGGGCCATGGAGGCGCTGCGCGAGCAGGCGGAGAGCCGCAGCATCGGGGTCGTGCGCACGCCGCTGGGGATGGCCTTCGCGCCGCTCAAGGACGGCGAGATCCTGCCGCCGGAGGAGTTCGAGCGCCTGGACCCGGAGGCGCGCGCGCGCATCGGGCGCGAGATCGAGCAGCTCCAGGCCGGCCTCAAGCGCGTGCTCGACGAGATGCACGCCGGCGCGCGCGCCGCGCGCGAGAAGCTGCGCGCGCTGCGCGACGAGGTGCTGCGCGCCGCCGAGGACGTGCCCCTGCGGGCGCTGCTGGCGCGCTGGGCCGACGCGCCCGAGGTCGT
>CAZPOZ010000585.1:0-2551 GCA_964588235.1 uncultured Planctomycetales bacterium | reverse complement strand
AAGGAAGCGGCGGCGATGGTGCTGACCGACGACAACTTCGCCTCGATCGTCGCGGCCGTCGAGGAAGGCCGCGCCATCTTCGACAACGTCAAGAAGTACCTGATGTACCTGCTCAGCTCGAACGTGGGCGAGATCCTGCTCATGGCCGGCGCGATGCTCGTGGGGCTGCCGGTGCCGCTCACCGCCGTCCAGATCCTCTACGTGAACCTGGCCACCGACGGCCTGCCGGCCCTGGCGCTGGCGGTCGATCCGGAGGCCCCCGACCTGATGCGCCGCCCGCCGCACCGGCCGGGCACGGGCATCCTCTCGCGGGCGGTCGTGGTGCTGACGCTGCTCGGGGGCCTGTGGTCGGCGCTGGTGAACGTGGGCCTGTTCGCCTGGGCGCTCGCCTCGGGCCGGCCGCTCCACGAGGCGATGACGATGGCCTTCGTCTCGCTCGTGCTGGTGCAGTTCTTCAAGGCCTACTCGTTCCGCAGCGACCGCCACAGCGTGACGGTGGGCACCTTCTCGAACCGCTGGCTCAACCGCGCGGTGCTGTGGGAGCTCGCGCTGCTGGTGACGATCGTCTACCTGCCCTTCCTGCAACGTCCCTTCGCCACGGTGCCCCTCACCTGGATCGACTGGGCCGTGCTGCTGCCGGCGGCCTTCAGCGTCGTGCCGGCCCTGGAGCTGGCCAAGGTCTTCGAGCGCCGCGGCTGGTTCGGCCGCCTGGAGTGACGGCTCGGCGCGCCCGGGCCCCGGGCCCCGGGCGCCCGGTCAGGGCAGCAGCGGCTCCAGGCGGGCGAGCAGGGCGCCGTAGGCGTCGTCGTCGCGCACCGTGGCGCGCAGCTCGTCGGCCAGCAGGGCCGCGAACCTCCGCCGCGCGCGATGGCGCAGCACCGGCAGGTCCGCGGGCCGGCGTCCGAGCAGCGCGGGCAGGTCGTCGCTGCCGCTGCCGGAGGTGCGCAGCAGGTCGGCGATGACCTCGCCGTACTCGGCGTTGCCCTCCCGCAGCCGCGCCAGCGCCTGCCCCAGGGCCACGTCGAGCACCCCGGCGTCCAGGTCGGCATCGGCCGGGTCCGCGCCGGGCCCCGCCACGGCGGCCAGCTCGGCGGGGGCGCAGGCCGCGCCCGGGTCGCGCTTGGCCGCGCGGCGCCGCTCCACGTGCTTGAGCGCGAACCGGCGCAGGGCGGTCTGCAGGTAGGCCCGGAAGCAGCGGATCCCGGCGGCCTCACGCGCGAGCCACCCCCGCTCGAGGCAGGCGGCCAGGAACTCCTGCACGACGTCGGCGGCGTCCTCGGCCGCCGCGGGACCCAGCGCCGCGACCAGCAGGCGCCGCACGTAGCGCTCCATCGCCGGCGCGTAGGTGTGGAACAGGTGGGACCAGCTCTCGGCCCAGCGCGGGTCGGAGCGGTCCTGCGGCGGCGGCAGCAGCGAGCGCCGCGTGCGGATCGAATGGAGCGCCTGGAGCGGGACGAGGACGCGCATGGTCGCCGCCGGGGCGGCGCCCGATCCTACGGCGGGCGCGCCCGTGCGCGTCAGCGCGTCAGCGCGGCAGGTCGGCCAGGCGGCGGGCGACCCGCAGGCGGGCCTCCGGCCAGTGGGGCGGGACCCAGCCGCTCAGGTCGGGCTGCGCCAGCAGGCCGGCGGCCCGCTCGAGGAGCTCGCGGGCCTGCGGGGCTGCCTCGGCCGACCCGGCCCCGAGGGACAGCGCGCACTGCTCGAGCAAGGTCGGCAGGGTGGCCGGGATCTCGAGGTCCTCCGGCCAGCGCCGCGCCGCCGCCTGCGTCGCCTCGAGCCCCGCGCGCATCCGGCTCAGGCCCGCCTCCCGCTCCCCGAGCGCGGCGCGCATGCGGCCCGCGCCGACCTCGCAGGCGGCGGCGTCCACGGCCAGGACGCGATCGTCGGGCTGCTCCCGGGCCAGCCGCGCGAGCAGGGCGTGCGCGGCGTCGTAGGCCGCCAGGGCCTCCGGCACGCGGCGCTCCACGTCCAGCAGGTCGGCCAGCCGGCGCGTGTTGAAGCCCAGGATCAGGCGCCAGGCCACGCACCCCGGATCGCGCTCGTGGAGGCGCCGGCTGGCCGCGACGTTGCGCTCGCGCATGGCGAGCAGCCGCGGGTCGCGAAGCGCGGCCAGCGCACGGGCCCCGCGGTCGCTCAGATCCACCAGCAGATGCAGCCGGTGGGCGTTGGAGGGGTCGGTCGCGACCAGGCCCTCCGCCGTCCCCAGGCCGCGCTCCACGTGCTCCAGGGCCGCGGCGGGCTCGCGGCCGCCCAGCCGCAGGTCGGCCATGCGGCCCTCGAGCTGCGCGCTCAGCTCGCCCCAACGCCCGTTGCTCGGGTCGCCGCGGCGCAGGCCCTCGAGGGCTTCGCGCGCCTCCCGGTAGGCGGCCTCGGCCCCGGGCCCGTCACCCGAGGCCGCGAGCGGCGCGAGCAGGGCGAGCCGCTGCTCGAGCGCGCGCACGCGCCAGCGCGCCGGGTCGGGCGCCTCGCGCCCCCGCTCCTGGGCGAGCGCCAGGACGGCCCGGCCCTCCGCGACCGCGCGCGCGGGATCGTCGGCCGCGCCGAGGGCCGC
>CAZPOZ010000584.1:0-2554 GCA_964588235.1 uncultured Planctomycetales bacterium | reverse complement strand
CGGCGCCGCCGCGCTCGCCTGCGGGCGCCGCGCCGCCTCCGCCCAAGCCCCCCGCCGCCGCCGCGCCGGCCGCACCGCCGCCCAAGACGCGCGAGCCGCGGGGGCAAGGAGGGATGGATGGGGGGAGGGGTAAGCGCGCAGGTAAGCGCACAGGGGGTCCGCCGCCTCCGCCGCCGGTCACGAAGGGTGGGACGTACGTTCTCCGAGACCCAGTGACAGGTCGCGTCGTGCGGACCGGGCGCACGAACGATCTGGCACGTCGCCAGGCAGAACACGCCAGAGACCCGGCGCTCAAAGACTTCGAGTTCGAGCCCGTCCACCGCACAGACAGCTACGCGGAGCAACGCGGTCTCGAACAGATGCTGCACGACCACTACAATGCGCCGTACGACAAGATCAACGCCATCAGCCCGACGAACCCCAGGCGAGCAGAGTACATGGAGGCCGCACGACGATTCCTCTCCGGAGGTAACCGATGACTTTGCCCTACCGCGAAGGAACGTGGTTCGCCGTTCCGCTCCCGGGTGGAGGGTTCGCAACCGGAGTCGTCGCGCGGGCAACGGACGAGGGTGGGGTGATTCTCTGCTACTTCTTTGGGCCACGGCGTCGAGCGCTGCCACGGCTCGCGGATGTGGAGTCTTCTAGGCCGACTGAGGCTCTCGGGGTCTTGAGGGTTGGCGACCTCGGCTTGATCAATGGTGAGTGGCAGGTACTTGGCAGTTCGTCGTCATGGCGGCGTTCAGACTGGCCCATTCCAAACTTCCTGCGAGCCGATCCTCTCTCCGGGCACGCGTGGCGTGTTGAGTACAGTGACCTGAATCCAAACGAGGTTATCAGAGAGATCCCGCTCACTAGGATGGACCCCCATCTGCAACGGGATTGCATGTCCGGCTACGGGGCCGCAGCGCGGAAGATCGATGCACTTCTACAGGGGGCGTGACGCAGGATCGGAGCGGAGGTGTCAGACCCCCCTCGACACGGGTTCGGGGCCCGGCGTAAGTGGCGTACCTGGATGCCCTCGCACGGCGCATGGAGCCGAGCGTGGTCTCTGGCCCGCGGTGACCGCCCGACTGCTGCGTCATCTGGCTGGACTGACCAGGACTCACCTGGCGCAGCTGCTGAAGAACGGCCCCACGCGGCGGGTGCCAAGGTAGTTGCCGCTCGTCCCGGGGCGGTAGAGCGAGACCCGGAGCGTGAGGGCCGCCCGGGCCGCCGCCCCAGCCGGGACTACGACCGCCAGGGCCACCCGGTCGTGGCCCCACAGGAGGCCCGCCCGAGGCCGCTGGACGTGGTCGAAAGGCGATGCCCAGCCGAAGAGGTCCCCGATGGCTGGAGCTCCAGGGCGCGTCAGAACAGCCGGCCCTGCCCCCGCAGGCTCACCCAGGGCCCGAGGTCGGGGAAGGCCTCCACCAGCGTGTCGGGAGCGGGTACGGGGCCGCCCGAGAGCCGCGCCTTGAGCTCGAGCGCCGCCGCCACGGCCTTGCCCCCGTAGTGGTTGTTCGCCACGACCAGCGTGCTCTCGACGCGGGCGGCGATGCGTCGCACCCGCTGCTCGATCCCCTCGAGCTCCTGCGCCCCGTAGCGGTGGTCGTACCTGTCGTCCCGGCCCGCGCGGGGGTCGAACCACGCGCGCGCGTTGCGCCCGTGGAGCCGCAGGTAGCCCAGGGGACCGATCTGCGGCATCGCCGGCGAGGGCGAGTCGGGCAGGTGCTCGGGCGCCGCCGGCCAGTCCAGGTGCACGAGGCTCGCTCCGAGGCCGCGCAGGAACTCCTGCGCCGCGGGTTGGGCCCACGAGCGGTGGCGCAGCTCGACGCTCCACGGGGTCGGGGCGAGCGCCTGGGCCAGCGCGCGCAGGTGGGCCTCGCCCTGCGGCCCGTGGACGAACCGGAGCGGGAGCTGCGCCAGGAGCGCGTGGAGCCGGCCCGCGGCCTCGAGCGGCTCGAGCCGCGCCCGGCTCTCCTCGAGGAACGCGCGCCGCGCCGGGCTCCAGCCCTCGTGGGTCAGGTCGCGGTGCAGCTTGGCCGTGAACACCAGGCGGGGGTTGCCCTCGGCCAGCCGCGCCCAGCGCTGGACGTGGGCCCGGTCCGGGAGCCCGTAGAAGGTGGAGTTCAGCTCCACCACGTCCACGAAGGGGGCCAGGAAGGCCAGCGGGTGGAAGCCCGGCCCGCGGGGCCGCGGGTAGACCGGGCCCTCCCAGTCGGGGTAGGACCAGCCCGCGATCCCGACGCGGATCAAGCGCCCAGCTGCTGCCGGAGCACGTAGTTCAGGATGCCGCCGTGGCGGTAGTAGGCGAGCTCGTTGGGGGTGTCGATGCGCACCTTGGCGGGCACGTCCACGCGCGACCCGTCGGGGCGCGTGGCGCGCACCGTGAGCCGCGCGCCCGGGGTCAGGCCATCCGCGATCCCGGCGATCTCGAAGGTCTCGGCGCCCGTCAGGCCGAAGTCGGCGGCGCCGCGCCCCCCCTCGAAGACCAGGGGCAGCACGCCCATGCCGATCAGGTTGCTGCGGTGGATGCGCTCGAAGGAGGTCGCCAGCACGGCCCGCACGCCCAGCA
>CAZPOZ010000583.1:0-2555 GCA_964588235.1 uncultured Planctomycetales bacterium | reverse complement strand
CTTCTCGGCCGCCGGCACCACCGGCACCCTGCTCGACACCTCCTCGGCCTCCAACGGGGGATCCGCGTTCGGCTCGCCCCTGTTCGAGCGCGGCGTGGCCCTGTTCGCCCCCGACCGCGGGTACTTCCCCGGCACCGGGATCAGCGGCGGCGCGGGCGGCGGCGGTGGCGGCGGCCGTGACAACAACAGCGACAACGTCGTGAACAACGGCGACTCCGGCGGCGGCGGCGGCGGTGGCGGCGGCGGCGGCCTGTGGGTCATGGCGGGCGGCCTGATCCGGGTCGGCGGCGCGATCAGCGCCGACGGCGGGGCCGGCGGCAGCACCTACAACAAGGCCAACCAGCGCGTGAACCCCGGCGGCGACGGCGGGTTCGGCGGCGGCGACGACTTCGTGGACGGCCTCAAGGGAGGCGCGGTCCCCTCGGGCCTGGGCGGCCCGGGCGGCGGCGGCTCCGGCGGGGCGATCCTGCTGGCCTCCGAGGCCGGGATCAACCTGCAGGCCGGCTCGATCGTCTCGGCCTCGGGCGGCGCGGGTGGCAGCTCCGGCACGGCCGGCTACACGGGCGGCGCGGGCGCTGCGGGTCGGATCACCCTGATGGGCATCTCGTCGGTGATCACGCCGACGCTGGCCGGGACCGTGAGCCCGGCGCCTACGACGGGCCTGCTCAACCCCACCGTGCGCAACGCCAGCGTGGGCCAGGTGCAGTGGGTGGACCTGTTCACCCCGACCGTCAACTTCGCCCCCTTCGTCAACGGCTCGAACCAGAACCCGTTCAGCGTGAACAACTTCGCGCAGCTGACGAACGCCGGGCTGCTCAAGGGCCCCGACTTCGACGCGTACTGGGAGTTCCAGGGCGCCGACACGCTCACGCCCGCCCCGGGCGGCCCCGTGGCGCCCAGCTCGGCCACCGGGTTGACCCAGTGGTCGGCGGACATCAACTCCTGCGACGGCAAGCGCTTCTTCCGCTGGCGCTGGCGCTTCTTCGTCAAGGACGCCTACCCGGGCACGGGCCTGAACGCGCTCCCGATGCCGGCCATCGACGACCTGACGATCCCCTTCAGCAAGTAGCCGGCCCCAGGGCCGCGAGCCCGGGCGCGGAACGCTCCGGATCCCCCTGGAACCCCGGCGTCGGTCCACCGGCGCCGGGGTTCCTGCGTCCCGACCCCGCTCATGCACCAGGCGTCCGTCCGACGACCCCCGTGGCTGGCCCGGCTGCTCGGCCGGTTCGTGGCCCGCTGGTACCTCCGGCGCCCGGAGCAGGCCGATGCGATCGCCATCCGCTACCGCAGCCTGAGGGCCCTGGCTGGCGGGCTGCGCAACGAGCTGGCCTACCGCATGGGCTGGGCCCGCGTCCCCGCCCTGCTCTCGGCCAACCTGGAGCTGGCCAACGCCTGCAACCTGCGCTGCACGATCTGCCCCACGGGCAACGGGCTCATGCAGCGGCCCAAGGGGCTCATGCGCCCGGAGGTGTTCGAGCGGGCCCTGGCCGGGGCCGGCCCGCTCGAGTTCGTGCTCCTGTTCCAGTGGGGCGAGCCGCTGCTGCACCCGGCCTTCGCCCGGCTGGCGCGCCACGCCCGCGCCCGCGGGGCGCGCACGCTGGTGACTACGAACGGCACGCTGCTCGACGAGCCGCGCATCGCCGCCCTGCTGGGCAGCGGGCTCGACCGGGTGACGGTCTCGATCGACGGCGACGCGCGGACGCACGAGGCCGTGCGCGGCGTGCCCCTGGCGCGCACGCTCAGCGGGCTCGAGCGCCTGATCGAGGCCCGCGACCGCGCCGGTTCGTCCACGGCGGTGGACGTGTCGATGGTCGTGGCGCCCGAGACGGAGGCCGCCGCGGAGGCGTTCCGGTCGGCGTGGTCGGGGCGGGTGGACCGGGTGCAGACGATCCCGCTGCTCACCCGCGGCGTGCGCCGGACGCGCTGCCGGGAGCCCTGGCGCGGAGGCCTGGTCGTGTTGCGCGACGGCCGCGTGACCGTCTGCTGCGTGGACGCCGACGGCGAGCTGGCCGTCGGCCACGTGGAGCGCGACCGCCTCCAGGACCTGTGGAACGGCCCGGCGCTGCGGGCGCTGCGGCGTGCGCACGTGAGCGGCCCGCTCCCGGCCCTGTGCGCTGGCTGCACCGAGTACCCGAGCGACGCCGCGGCGCCGCGCTTCTCCTCCGCGGCGGAGGCCTCCCGGCAGGTCCCCCGGCCGCGCGCCCCCGCGCAGGCCGCGCTGGCCGGGCCCGGGGCCGGCGGGGGCCCGCCGTGAGCCGCCTGCGCCGCCAGTACGGCGACGTGGTGGGCGAGCGCCTGCGCCGCGGCGACCTGCCCGGGCTGTTCGACCTCGCCTGGCGCTGGCTGCGCTCGGCGCTGGCGCCCTGGCAGGGCGGCCGCGCGGCCGTGGGTCCGGCGCTGGGCACCGCGCTGCTCACGTACCGCTGCGACCTGCGCTGCCGCGTGTGCGACCTGCCGTCGCGGGCGGCCGCGCGCCGGCGCGCGGGCGACCGCGAGCTGGACACGGCGGCGTGGAGGGCCGTGCTGCGCGACTTCGAGGCGCTCGGCACGGCCGG
>CAZPOZ010000582.1:0-2557 GCA_964588235.1 uncultured Planctomycetales bacterium | reverse complement strand
AGCCGATGCGGGCCTGAGCGCCCCCAGCCCAGCGCGCCGCTCGCGCGCAGGGGAGGCAAGCGAGGACACCACCCAGGCCCCCGGGCGGGGCCCGGGCCGGGGCCGCCCGTGCGCATGACAGCCGAGTGACCCCGCCGCGCCACCGTGCCCGCATGCGCCCCTTCCTCGCCTCCCTGTGCCTCCTGTCCGCCCTGGCCGCCTGCCGCAGCGTGGACACCACCGGGCAGCGCAGCAACGGCTTCGCGGCCCCCGACCGTTCGATGGTCTACGACGCGGTGCTGGAGGCCCTGCGCCAGCAGGGCTTCACCCCCGACAGCAGCGCGTCCTCCGAGACGGCCGGCGTCGTCGTCTCCCGCCACCGCCTCTCGATGGCCCCCTTCAGCGGTCAGGGCTACCGGGAGAAGGCCACGATGAAGATCGCCGACGTGGCCGACCACCCCGGCTACTTCACCGTCGAGGCCAACGTCCTGCGCGAGTACAACGACAACATCGAGCAGCCCAGCAACCCGATCGTGGCCGACTGGCGCAAGGCCGAGCGCGTGCCCGAGAAGGAGAACCTGCTCAAGAGCCTGGTCGAGATGCGCTTCGTCGCCCCCGGCGCCAGCACGCAGTTCCGCCAGGATCGGGGCCTGAGGCCCGAGGGGCAGGGGCGGCTGGAGGGGCTCAGCACCGACGCGCCCCCCGACTACCACAAGGGCCCCTTCTTCCCCAAGTAGCCGGATCCCGGGGTCGTGGGTCCGTTTGCGATCCTGACGCCGTGCTGGGGCACACGGGCGCGCTGGATGGCAGTTCTGCTGGGCGCCCCGCAAGCGGGGCGCCGTGGAAGGCCGCAGCGGCGAGGCCGCCCCCGCCGCCGCTTGCGGCGGCGCTGGCACGCGCCGGCCTGCGCAACGAGCCGATGCGGGCCTGAGCGCCCTTGAGACCAGCGCGTCGATCACCCCCCGGGGGCCCAACGGACCCACCACCGACCCCGGGCGCAGCCGGATCCCGGGCGCGACCGGGCCGCTCAGGTCCTCGGCTCAGGCGGGCGGCAGGCCAGCACGGTCCAGCGGTCGTCGGGGTCGCGGGTGAAGACCAGCGTGGCCGCGCCGGGCCCCCTCGGGCGCAGGCGGGAACGCCAGCGGCCGGCGTCCTGCTCCACGCCCCGGGAGCGCAGCTCGAGCCGGCCCACCTCCCGGGCCCGCAGCCACGCGGTGAGCGCCGGCTCCCGGGCAGGCAGCCGCGCCTCCACCCGCAGCCAGGTGCCTGGGCTCGCTGCGACGGGGCGCTCCGCCACGAGGTAGGCGATCCGCGGGTGGACGGGGCGCAGCGCGTCGCGCCGGGCGAGGTCGCCCACCAGGCCCGCCACGGTGACGGCCGGGTCGGGGTCGAAGAGCCACAGGCCCGGCTCGGGGGCCCGGGGCTCGGGCCAGGGCTCGCCCGGCCCCTCGACCGCGGCGCCGCCGGGGAGCGCAAGCGCGCGGCGCGGGGGGGCCCCGGCGAAGCCGCGCCACCAGAGCCGGCGCTCCTTCACCTCGCCCCGCAGCGAGACGACCTCGAAGGGCGCCTCGCCTGCGAGCCCGGGCAGCTCCACGGGCGGGGCCTTGACCACCGCCGCGGCGTAGGAGGCCAGGAGCCCCGACCACGTGGAGCGCGCCGGCTCGAAGGCCTCGGGGTCGCGTCGCCGCCGGCCGCCGGGGCGGCGGTCCGGGTCGAGGAAGGCCCCCGAGGCGCCGAAGGGACCCTCCCGGGCGTCGGCGCCGCGCGGCTCCACGAGGTCGTCGAGGGCCAGGGCCGCGACGTTGGCCCGCAGGAAGCGGAGGCGCACGGGGTCGCGCTCGAGGGCCAGCACCGGGCGGCCCGCGCTCGCCAGGGCCAGGGCGGCCAGGCCGGCCCCCGCTCCCAGGTCCACGACCCGCGCGCCCGGCCCCAGCGGCCAGCGCCCGGCGCGCTCCTGGGCCACCTCCCAGGGCGTGGCCTGCTCGAGCGACTCGGGGGTGAAGAACAGGCGGTCGGCGTGCGGGGTCTTGGCCCGCGCCCGCAGGCGCAGGCCGGCGAGCCCCAGCGCGGCGCGGACCTGCTCCGGGGTGCCCAGATCCGCCAGCGCCGCCGGGCGGCGGTGCGGCGCGAGCCCTTCGAGGGCCGCGGCGCGCGTTAGGGCCGGGCGGGCGGCCTCGGAGCAGAGCCACGCGGCCAGGGCGGGATCCATGGGGCTCAGCCTCAACGCCACCAGGATAGGCGATCCGAGGCACGCGCCGGCCTACGCAACGAGCCGAGGCGGGCCCGAGCGCCCGGCTCCCGCGCGCCGCACCTGCCTCGCCTCGACGAACGGGGTGGCGTTGCCCTCGAGCCCAGCGCGCCGCTGGCGCGCAGGGGAGCCCATGTCGGACGGCACCCGTCTCGCGGTAGTGTCCTACTTTGCCCTCTGGACGCTGGACTGGGGCACACCGGGGCGCTGGATGGGAGGCGGAAGGCCCGCAGCGGCGAGGCCGCGTATGCGGCCTACGCAACGAGCCGATGCGGGCCTGAGCGCCCCCAGCCCAGCGCGCCGCTCGCGCGCAGGAGAGCCAACTTAGGA
>CAZPOZ010000581.1:0-2563 GCA_964588235.1 uncultured Planctomycetales bacterium | reverse complement strand
GCGCTGGGCGCCTGGCTCACGGCGCCCGCCACCCCGACCATGAAGCCGCTGTTCGCGGGCCGTGCACTGGACCCGGAGCAGGAGGTGCTGCCGCTGCTGGCGTTCCTCGAGGACGGCGCGCGGCACGGTCCGGCGCCGGACCCGACTCCGGGCCGGCTGTTGCTCCTGCTCTCGGGCACGGGGCTGGCTGCCGCGCTCCTGGTGCTGATGGACTTCGCTTGGAGGCGGCGCCTCAGGGGCGTGCGCTCCCGGCTCGTGGGAGGTCGCGCATGACTGCGAACTCGGACGGCGGGCCCGGCCAGAAGTGGATCCGCGATGAGCGCGACCCCAGCCTCAGGGCCTGGGAGGAGTTCTATCGCAACCGCTGGCAGCACGACAAGGTCGTGCGCAGCACGCACGGCGTGAACTGCACCGGCGGCTGCACGTGGAACATCCACGTCAAGGACGGCATCGTCACCTGGGAGATGCAGGGTCTGGACTACCCGGCCCTCGAGAGCGGGCTGCCGCCCTACGAGCCGCGCGGCTGCCAGCGGGGCATCTCGTTCTCCTGGTACCTCTACTCGCCGCTGCGGGTGAAGCACCCCTACGTGCGCGGCGCGCTGCTCGACCTGTGGGCCGAGGCCCGGCGCACGCACGACGATCCCGTCGAGGCCTGGCACTCGCTGGTGAGCGACCCCGTGAAGCGCCGCCGCTGGCAGCAGGCGCGCGGCAAGGGCGGGTTCCGGCGCGCGTCGTGGGAGACCGCGCTGGAGATCGTGGCCGCCTCCACCGTGGACACCGTGCGCACGCACGGACCCGACCGCGTGGCGGGCTTCTCGCCCATCCCGGCCATGTCGATGCTCTCCTACGCGGCCGGGGCGCGCTTCCTGCAGCTGCTGGGCGGGCTCTCGCTCTCGTTCTACGACTGGTACTGCGACCTGCCCAACGCCTCGCCCGAGATGTGGGGCGAGCAGACCGACGTGCCCGAGTCGGCCGACTGGTTCAACGCCAAGATGCTCGCGGTGATGGGGTCGAACCTGAACATGACCCGCACCCCCGACTGCCACTTCGCGGCCGAGGCGCGGCACAACGGCAGCAAGATGGTCGTGTTCTCGCCCGACTTCAGCCAGGTGGCGAAGTACGCGGACGACTGGATCCCGCTCAACGCGGGGCAGGACGGCGCCTGGTGGATGGCCGTCGATCACGTGATCCTGAAGGAGTTCCACCACGAGCAGCGGACGCCCTACTTCCTCGACTACGCCAAGCGCTACAGCGATGCCCCCTTCCTGGTCGAGCTGCACGCGAAGGACGGCGCCTACGAGGCCGGCCAGCTGCTGCGCGCCGGCCGGCTCGAGGCGTACGCCGCCGAGGAGAACGGCGAGTGGAAGTTCCTCCTCTGGGACGTCCACGACGGCCGGCCCCGCATGCCGCTGGGCAGCGTCGGCCACCGCTGGGGGAAAGCCCAGGGGCGCTGGAACCTGAAGCTCGTGGACGGGGCCGACGGGGCCCCGATCGACCCGGCGCTCACCTTCCTGGAGGGGCGCGACGAGGTCGTGCGCGTGCGGCTCCAGGACTTCGCCGAGGGGCGCAGCCTGCTCCGGGGCGTGCCGGTGCGGCGCGTGCGGACCCGCGACGGGGCCACGGTGACCGTGGCCACGGTCTACGACCTGCTCATGGCCCAGTACGGCGTGCCGCGCGGCCTGCCGGGCGACGAGCCGGTCACGTACGACGACGCGTCCCAGCCCTACACGCCCGCGTGGAGCGAGCGCTACACGGGGGTCTCGCGGGCCGCGGTGATCAAGTTCGCCCGCGAGTGGGCCACGACCGCCGCCAAGACGCAGGGGCGTTGCACCGTCGTCATCGGCGCGGGCATCAACCACTGGTACCACGCCAACCTGATGTACCGGGCGGCCATGCACGCGCTCGTCTTCTGCGGCTGCGTGGGCGTGAACGGCGGCGGCCTGGCCCATTACGTGGGGCAGGAGAAGCTCGCGCCGATGGAGTCGTGGTCGGCGATCGCCTTCGCCCGCGACTGGAACCCGGTCGCCCGGCTGCAGAACGCCCCCTCGTGGCACTACGTGAACACCGACCAGTGGCGCTACGAGAAGGGCTACGCCGACTACCACACGCTGCCGGCCGAGGGGCCGGGTTGGCGACACGGCCACACGATGGACGTGCAGGTGCGCGCCGTGCGCAACGGCTGGCTGCCCTTCTACCCGCAGTTCGACCGCAGCCCGCTGGCGGTGGCCCGCGAGGCCGTCGAGGGCGGGGCCACGACCGACGAGGCGATCGTCAAGGACGTCGTGCGCCGGCTCAAGGACCGCAGCCTCAAGTTCGCCGTGGAGGATCCCGACGCGCCCTCGGCCTGGCCGCGCGTGTGGTTCATCTGGCGCGGCAACGCGCTGATGGCCTCCAGCAAGGGGCACGAGTTCTTCCTCAAGCACTACCTGGGCACGCACCACAACGACGTGGCGGAGGATCTCGCCGAGGGCTCGGTGAAGGACGTCGCCTGGCACGCCCAGGCGCCGCAGGGAAAGCTCGACCTGGTCGTGGACCTGAACTGCCGCATGGACACGTCGGCGCG
>CAZPOZ010000580.1:0-2565 GCA_964588235.1 uncultured Planctomycetales bacterium | reverse complement strand
GCTGGAGCCGGGCGCTCAGGCCGCTTCCTCCTCCTCGCGCAGGCCTTGAGGCGCGGCGTCGTCGTCATCGGCCCTCCGCTACCGGCCCAGCGCGCCGGTTGCTTGGGCACGGCCCGGGGAGACCACCCGCAGGCCATCCCGCGCGAGGGGCCTCGCCCTTCGAAGGGCGCTGCCCCCAGCTTCTTGGCCATGGGCTTCACGACGAGGCTGGGGCCACCCCGGCCAGCCCCAGCGCCTCGAGGGCGGCGGGCGGCAGGGTGCCGTCCGGGTTCCAGCCCCGCGCGCGGTAGTAGGCCGCGACCATGCGCTCGAGCCCCTCACGGGTCAGGCGCGCCACCGAGCCGTCGGGCCCGGCCAGCGGCTCCTCGAGGAAGCGCGCCGGCAGCGTGTCCTCCGCCCGGGTCCAGCCCTCGCGCTGGTTGAAGGCCTTCTTGGCGGTGACCACGCGGGCCGCCGTGCGCCGCAGCTCGTCGGCCGTGACGTCCCAGCCGGTGACCGCCGCCAGCAGCGCCGCCGACTCGGCCTCGAGGTCGCCGAACACCCCGCGCAGGAACTTGCACAGCACGAGCGAGTCCAGGAGCGCGGCGCGGTCCTCGCTGCGCGCCGCCAGGGCTCCCTTGCCCTCGTCGGCCTCCAGGCGGTCGGTGGCGGAGGAGAGATCGGCCTCGTAGGCGCCGGAGCGGTTGTGGTCGGCGCCGCGGGCGCCGACGGCGTAGCCCAGCGCCAGGGTCTGCAGCGCGCGCGGGTCGTAGCCGGGCAGCTCCAGCCCCTTCACCGTCAGCGCCAGCGCCGACGCCCCGCCGCCCAGGCGCTCCGCCGCGCGGCGCGACCCCTCGGCCAGCAGCCCTCCGAGCGGGCCCCGGCGCCGGCCGAGGTCGTCGAGCGCCCGGAGCAGGCTCCGCCCGTCGCCGAAGCGCGGCCACGCCTCCGGGGGGACCACCCCGGCGAGCAGGCCGCGCTCGGCGCACTCCATCGCGAAGGCGACCGTCCCGCCGGCGCTGATGACGTCGATCCCCAGGGCGTCGCACAGGCGCGCCGCCTCCAGGATCGTCGCCCGGTCGTCCACGCCGCACAGCGGGCCGAGGGCGAACAGGCCCTCGTACTCGAGCCGTACCGTGGAGCCGTCGGGCGCGGAGAAACCGTGCTCGCAGCCGATCGTGCAGGCGGCGCAGGCCGAGCGCAGCGAGCCGCCGTCCGCGTGGAACGCCTCGCCCGCCACGGCCGCGGCGCCCTCGAACGAGCCGGTGCGGAAGTTGCGCGTGGGCAGCGCGGCGAGCCGGTTGAGCAGCAGCACGTTGGCCACCGTGCCCAGCTCGCGGTACTTCGCCGTGGCCGGGCCGAGCGACCGGCGCGAGAGGTCCTTCGCCAGCTCGAGCACGCGGTCGGCGTGCGCCAGCGGGGTCGGCCGGCTGCCGCGGGCGGCGACGGCCTTCACCTGCTTGGAGGCCAGCACGGCGCCCAGCCCGCCGCGGCCGGCGTGACGGCCGTTGGCCGAGAGCGTCGCCATCCGCACGCCCCGTTCGCCGGCCGGGCCCGTGGCCAGCGTGCGGAAGCCCGGTCCGAGCCGGGCGCGCAGGCGCGCCTCGGCCTCGGCGGCCGGGAGCCCCCACACGTCGTCGGCCGGCTCGAGCCGCACGGCGCCGTCGTCGATCACGACGACGCACGGCGCCGCCGCGCGGCCGACGAGCACCAGCGCGTCCAGGCCCGCCCGCTTGAGCTCGATGGCGAACCGGTCGCTGGCGAGCGCGTCGCCGATGCGACCGGTGAGGGGCGACTTGGCCACCACCGCGAGCTTGGCGCTCGTGGTGAGCGGCGTGCCCACCAGCGGCGAGAGCGCGACGACCAGCGCGGCGGCGGGCGCCAGCGGATCGACGCCCGCGGGGCTCTCGCGCAGCAGCAGCTCGGTGCCCAGGCCCACGCCGCCCAGGAAGGCCCGCAGGCGCTCCTCGCCCAGCGGCAGGGCGGTGGGGGCGCCGCTGCCGACGTCGATCCGCAAGGCCAGGCCGTGGTAGCCGCCGGGGCGCACGCCCCGGAGGATAGGCCGGCGCCGAGCCGACGGCGCTCAGCGCACGATGGCCGCCCCGCGGGCGCCCCCCTCCACGACCAGCGCCGTCGGGACGGGGTCCTCCGATCCGGGCGACGCCGGGGCCTTGAGCGAGCGCCAGCGCGTCACGAGGAACCAGGTCAGGGGAGCCACGCCGCCCACGACGAACAGGCCGATCCCGATCCCGCGCAGCCAGGTCAGGGACTGGAAGACGGGGCTCTGCACGTAGGCCTCCGAGCGGGCGTAGGCGTAGCCGTCGGTGAGCACCGTGGCCAGCTGGGCCACGCCCACGGGGAACAGGTCGAGCACGACCATCAGCATCAGGCCGACGTTGAGCGACCAGAAGGAGGTGCGCAGCAGCCGCGGGTTCCAGCGCTCCGGCTCCACCATCCAGCGCCCGCAGAAGAGCATGGCGGCGATGGCCAGGTTGCCGTAGACGCCGAACAGCGCCGCGTGCCCGTGGTTGACGGTCAGGTAGGTGCCGTGCTGGAATTAGTTCACGATGGGCAGGTTGATCGTGA
>CAZPOZ010000579.1:0-2567 GCA_964588235.1 uncultured Planctomycetales bacterium | reverse complement strand
CAGCGGAACGTGAGCTCGTAGCCCACGCGGGCCAGGTCCCCGGCCTCCTCCTCGAGGTCGGCCCGGGTCATCGGCCGGGCGTCGAGCCAGCGCGCGGGGAAGCGCAGCGCCAGCGCCCCCTCCCGGGCCCGGGCCCGGGGCGCCGGCGCGGCGCGGGGGGCCCGCGAGCGGTTCAGGCGCACGGCCAGCCGCAGGAGGAGCGTGAGGCGCAGCGTGGCCTCGGCCACGCGCCCGGGCAGCTGGTCGAGCACGTCGCGGTCGATCTTGCGCCGGTGGTTGCGGATCAGCGCCGCCAGGCGCTGCTGGTCCTCGCGCGAGAAGCCGCGCAGGTCGCTGTGCGCCACCAGGTAGGCGCCGTGCTTGTGGTGGCCCGTGTAGGAGAGGCTCACGCCGATCTCGTGGAGCCGGCAGGCCCAGACCAGCAGCCGGCGGTGCTCCTCGTGGCGCAGCTGCCAGGCCGCGGCCACCTGCGCGAGCAGCCCGAGCGCCGTGCGCTCCACGCCGGCCACGTGCTCGGCGTCCACGTGGGTGCGCTCGGCCAGGGCGGTGATCGTGTGCTCGCGCACGTCCTCGTGGCGCATGCGGCCGAGCAGGTCGTACAGCAGCCCCTCGCGCAGCGCGCCCTGCGAGATCTCCAGGCGCGGGAGCCGGAAGGCCTCGAACAGGGCGCGCAGGATCGCCAGCCCCGCGGGCAGCACCTGGGCCCGCTCCGCCTTGAGCCCGGGGAGCTCCAGGCGCTCCACGTGGCGCGCCTCGAGCACCGCGTCGGTCAGGCGCTCGAGGCCCTTGCGGGTGATCCCCCCCCGGCTCCAGCCGCTCGCGCGCAGCACCTCCTCGATGGCCAGGATGGTCCCCGAGGAGCCGAAGGCCCGCTCGAAGCCCAGGGCCCGGTAGCGTCGCTCGATGGGCTCGAGCTCCAGGCGCGCCGCCAGCTCGGCCTTCTCCAGGCGCGAGCGGCGGATGCCCCCGTCCTCGAAGAAGCGCACCATGTAGGCCACGCTGCCCATGAACAGGCTGTCCACCTGCAGCGTCCCCAGGCCCTCGCCGACGATGCACTCGGTGCTGCCCCCTCCGATGTCCACCACCAGGCGGCGGCCCCCCGTGTCGCCCACGTCGTGGGCCACCCCCTGGTAGATGAGCCGGGCCTCCTCGTGGCCGCTGACCACCTCGATGGGGTGGCCCAGCGCCGCCTCGGCCCGCCGCAGGAAGGCGCGCGCGTTGCCCGCCTTGCGCAGGGCGTTCGTGCCCACGGCGCGCACGTCCTCCAGGCCCAGGCTCCGGAGGCGCTGGCCGAAGCGCGCCAGGCAGGCCAGCGCCCGCGCGGCGGCCTCCTCGGTCAGGTGGTCGCGCTCGTCCAGCCCCGCGGCCAGGGCCACGCGCTCGCGCAGCCGGTCCACCACCCGCGGGACCCCGCCCACGACGCGGGCCACGACCAGGTGGAAGGAGTTGCTGCCGAGGTCGACGGCGGCGATCGTCTCGACGGGCCGGCCCACGCCTCAGCCCGTCCGCACCGCGTCCAGCGCCACCGCCTCGGGGGCCAGGGCCGGATCGTGGGCCACCTCGAGCCGCGTGACGCGGGCCGCGGCGCGCACGTCGGCCTCCACGGCCCCGGCGCCCGCCGCCACGCGGGCCCCGGCCCTCAGGCGCACGTCGGCCAGCGCCACGCCGGGCGAGACCTTGTTCTCCGAGCGCCAGCGGCGCACCGCCGTGAGCAGGGCCACGGCCGCGCCGCCCAGGGCCTCCGCCTCCGGGTCCGCCGGCGCGGACTCGGGCCAGGGGGCGCGGCCCACCGAAGGCGTCCCCGAGCGCGCCGCGAACAGGTCCTGCCACAGCGCCTCGGCCACGTGGGGCACGAAGGGCGCCAGGAGGCGCACGATCGCCGACAGCGCGTCGTGGAGGCCCGCCTGGGCGGCGCGCCGCAGGCCGGCGCCCGCGGGCGAGAGGTCGTGCAGCCGGGCCTTGATGGCCTCCAGGTAGTTGTCGCACAGGTCGTTCCAGAACAGCTGCTCGACCTTGCCCTTGGCCGTGCCGAACTCGTAGCCCTCGAGGTCGGCGGTCACGGCGGCCACCGTGGCGGCCACGCGCGCGCGGATCCAGCGGTCCAGGGGCTGTGGGGCGGCGGGCGGGGCCGCGGGGTCGTGGTCCTTCAGGTGCTGCAGGGCCAGGCGGCCGGCGTTCCAGAGCTTGACGCCCAGGGCCCGGCCGCGCTCGAGGTCCTCGGTGCTGTAGACGTAGTCGTTGCCCAGGGTGGCCGACAGCGCCCAGTAGCGCACGGCGTCGGCGCCGTGGGCGTCCACCAGCGCGTTGGGGTCGGTGGGGGCGTTGCCCTTGCTCTTGCTGATCTTCTGCCGGCCGGGCGCCTGCACGTGGCCCGAGATCATCGCGTCGCGCCACGGGATCCGGCGGTGGTGGATCCACGACTTGGCGATCGTGTAGAAGGCCCAGGTGCGGATGATGTCGTGGGCCTGGGGCCTGAGGCTCATGGGCAGGAGGCGCGCCGAGCGGTCGCCGGGGTCGCCCCACAGGGCGTTGATCTGCGGCGTCTCGCTCGACGTGGCCCAGGTGTC
>CAZPOZ010000578.1:0-2570 GCA_964588235.1 uncultured Planctomycetales bacterium | reverse complement strand
CGAGCACGCGCCGCGGGTCGGGGGCGCGGGCCGACGCCCGGCGTGCGCGGCGCACCCGGTTGTGCAGGATGCCGAGCAACCAGGGCAGGACCGGGCGGCCGGCGTCGTGCGCCGGCAGGGCGCCGAGCGCGGCCAGGAAGGTCTCCTGGAGCACGTCCTCGGCGGTAGGGGCGTCGCGGCACAGGGAGAGCGCGGTCCGGAACAGGACCGGGGCGGTCGCGTCGAAGAACGCGCCGAAGGCCGCCGGGTCGCCCGTGCGGCGGTAGCGCGCGTAGGCCGCCTCGGCCGCCCCGGCGCCGACTTCGGCGGGAGCGGCGTGCGGGGGGCGTTGGGGGCGGGGGGCGCTGGGGGCGGGGCCATCCATCCGGACACCATGCGCGCGGGCGGGCCGCCGCGTTGCGCCGGATCGCCTGGGCCGGGGAACTTGCGGCCGGCGGCCGGCCCCCCGAAGGTAGTCGGGATGCGCCGGACCGAACCGCTGCCGTCCCTGCCGGCGCCCCAGGCCCCGTCCCGCGCGGAGCGCTGGGTGCCGCTCCTCGCGCTCGCCGGTCTGATCTTCCTGGCGTGGTTCCGGCGCTTCCCCGAGCTCGGCCTGTACGGGGACGAGCTCTACTTCTTCGGGCGCCTGGCGAACCGGACCTGGGCCGAGGAGGGGGAGTGGCTGTGGTACTGCCTCACGACCTGGCCCCAGGGACGTCCGCTGGGCACGGGGCTGGGCGAGGGCGTCGTGCCGCACGTGTTCTGGCAGCTGGGCGGCCTGCCCGGGCTGCACCTGGGCGGCTACCTCGTCGCGGTGACCAACGCCGCGCTGCTCCACACGATCGTGCGCCGGGTGTTCTCCGGCCCCGTGGCCTTCGTCGCCGCGGGGCTGTTCGCGCTCGCCCCGGCGGCGACGGTGCAGATCTCGCTCCAGTTCGAGTACCTGTACGGGCTGGCGATCCTCACGGCCCTGCTGGCGACGCTGGCGGCGGTGGACGGGCGCCCCGTGCGCTTCGCGCTGGCCTTGGCGGCCTCGCTGGCGATGATGGAGCCGCCCGCGATGTTCGCGCTGGTGCTGCCGGCGGCGCTCTTCCTCTGCCAGGGCGGGCGCTGGCGCCGCGCCCTGGCCCACGGCGGGATCTGGCTGGGCGTGGTCGGGGCGATGCTGGGCATCCGCCGCCTGCTGGGGGACCCCTGGGGCAGCGAGCGCGTGGGCGAGATCGTGGACGCGCCGTTGACCACCCTGCAGCGGGCGCTCGAGTCGGCGCACCAGGGGACGCTGACGCACGCGCGGCTGCTCCTCGAGCGCCTGCGCCCGCCGCGGGCCGACCGCGACACGACCCTCTACCTGGTCATCGCCGCCGGAGCCGTGCTGGTGGGGCTCAGCCTGCTGTGGCTCGTGCGACGCCAGGCGCGGGACGGCGCGCCTCCGCGGCGGCTGCGGGGCGCGCTCGCCGGGGTGGGGCTCAGCGCCGTCGGCCTGCTCGGGACGGCCGCCGTCTACGCGACCTACTTCCGCCCGCCGTGGCACCCGGCGACCTGGATCAAGGGGTTCACCTCCTGCGTGCACCTGGCCCCGTCGGTGACCGCCGCCCTGGCGGTGGTCGGGCCCACCCAGGTCGCCTGGGCCCTGTTCCCGCGCCGCCTCAGGCCCTTGGCGCTCGTGCCCGCCTGCGGCGTCCTGGCGCTGCTCACCGGGTTCGGCGAGCTCGTGCAGCGCGACTACGTGGCCAGCTGGGCGTTCCAGAAGGAGTTCTGGCAGGCGTACCGGACGCTGTGCTCCGACGCGCCGCCCGGAACGCACGTCCTCGTGCCCGACCGGGAGATGCCGGCGGCGCGCTACATCGAGCGCTGGAGCTGGGGCTCCGAGCTCCTGCTGGGCTTGGCGTTCGTCTACGACGAGCCGCCCGTCGATGAGCCGGCCGGGTCGGGCCAGGCGAGGCCGCCGCGGCCGGGGAGCATCGGTCCGCAGCCCATCCTCAACCGCCCCCCTTGCGTGATCTTCGTCGGGCCCGACCCCAAGGGCACGATCGCCGCCGAGGGCGCGGGCTTCCGCTGGAAGCCCTCCTGGTACTTCATGCTGCCCAAGGGCGAGGACGAGCAGCCCCGGGACGGGCAGGTGATCGTGCTCGAGCGGCGGCCCGACGGCCAGGGCTGGCGCCGGCTCGAGGGCGTCCTGGAGGTGGACGGCGGGCAGCTCAACCTCCGGCCGCCGGGGCGCGACGACCTGGGCCCCCGTGCCCGCCGGCCGTTCGCAGCCGTGTTCGGCCTCTGAGCGGCAACGCCACCAAGGTAGGGGTAGGGCTTCGCGGAGGGTGAGACTCCTCCCGCGGACGGGCCCACGGATGGCCTCTGAAGGCCGTACCCAAGCGGCCGGCGCGCTGGGCCGGTAGCGGAAGGCCGATGACGACGACGACGCGCCTCAAGGCCTGCGCAAGGAGGAGGAAGCGGCCTGAGCGCCCGGCTCCAGCGCGCCGCACGTGCCTCGCATCGCCTATCTTGGCGGCGTTGCGCCTCGAACTTGCGCCTCGCAACACTAGCGCGCGCGCGCGTCGTGCTCCCGGCGCTCGCGCAGGAACTGGTCGTAGTCG
>CAZPOZ010000577.1:0-2571 GCA_964588235.1 uncultured Planctomycetales bacterium | reverse complement strand
GCAGGAGCTGCGCGATCTCGTTCGGGCAGCCCTCGCCCACCTCCAGGCGCACGGCCTCGCCGAAGTTGCGCCGCGGCAGCTCGCCCTTGAGCGCGGTGAGCAGGTCGTCGACCTCCTCCTCGTCCACCCACAGGTCGGCGTCGCGGGTGATGCGGAACGGGTAGCACGCGGTGACCTGCATGCCCGGGAAGAGGTCGGCCACGTGCTCGTCGATCAGCGCGGCCAGGGGCACGAACTCGTGCGGCAGCCGCGCCTGCGCAGCCGGCACGCGCAGCAGGCGCGGCAGCGAGCGCGGCACCTGCAGCACGGCGACGCCCCCCGGCCGGCCGAAGGCGTCCTCCCCTTCCAGAGCCACCACGAAGGACAGCCCCTTGTTCAGCACGCGGGGGAAGGGGTGCGAGGGGTCCAGCCCCACGGGGGTGAGCACGGGCAGCACCTCGGCGGCGAACAGCCGCCGGGCCCAGCGCAGCACCTCCGGGCTCCAGTGCGCGCGGTCGAGCAGGCGCACGCCCTGCGCCTCCAGCGCCGGGAGCAGCTGCTCCTGCAGCAGGCGGTAGGCCTGGGCGACCAGGCGGTGCGCCGTCTCGGAGATGCGCAGCAGGGCCTCCCGGGGGGAGAGGCCGTCGGGCCCCCGGGCCGGGCTCCCGTGGCGGGCCTGCTGCTTGAGCGCGGCCACGCGCACCTCGAAGAGCTCGTCCAGGTTGCTGCTGAAGATCGTCAGGAAGCGCAGGCGCTCGAGCAGGGGCAGACCCGGGTCGGCCGCCAGGGCCAGCACGCGCTCGTCGAAGGCCAGCAGGCTCAGGATCGGGTGGGTCCAGAGCTGGGGGGAGTCCAGGCCCGGAGCCCTCCCGGGCTGCGGCGACCCGGGCCCGGGCGCCCCCGGGGCGGGCGCCGCCGCCGCGTGCAGCCCGACCGGGGTCGGCCCGGAGGCGGTCTCACCGGGAGCAGGCGGGCCGTCGGCGGCACGAGCGGTGTCCAAGGCGGGGCTCCGGAGCGGGGGACCCGGCCAGGAGCCTACCCCCCCCGATCGTCCCCGAGGCGCGGCCGCCAGGCCGCCCCCGGCCCTTTACCCGCATTTCACGCCGCCGGAGGGCCGGGCCGCCCCCCCCGGGCGGCCCACGGCGCCGCCCCCCTCCCTGGACGCCGGGCGTGGCACGATGGCGGCTCCCGCCGGCCCGGCGCGCTCCCCGCGCCCCCCGCGCCCCCCGAGGTCTGCCGATGCTGCTCGCCCTCCTGCGCCACGCGCCCGCCGAGGAGGCCGTCCCCGGGCTCGCCGACGCCGACCGCGCGCTGACCCCCCGCGGGCGCCGCCGGCTCGAGGCCATGCGGCGGGCGCTGCGCCGGGCCGGCCTGCGCTTCGACGCGCTCCACCACAGCCCGCTGCGGCGCGCCGCCGAGACCGCCGCGGGCCTGGTGCGGCTGGTCGAGGGGCCCGTGCGCTCCGAGCCGCTCCTGTGCGCCGCGCCCACGCCCGCGCTGCTCGAGCGCCTGGGCGGCCGGCGACCGCTGCTCGTCGGCCACCAGCCCTGGCTCGGCGAGCTGCTCGCCTGGCTCGTGCTGGGCGACGCGGGGCTCGGCGCCGCCTTCGACTGGCGCAAGACGGGCCTGGCGCTGCTCGTGGGCGAGCCGTCGCCCGGGCGCATGCGCCTGAAGGCCTTCGCGGCGCCGGGCCTGCTGCGACGCCGGCGCGGGTGAGGGCGCGGCACGCAGAGGCCTGCCCCGGGGCCCCGCGGCCGGCCGACGCGCGTCCGGGCCCTCGGCGAGGGGGGGGCAGACCGACCCCCCCGGCCGTAGACTCCCGCCTCCTCCCGGAGGACGCCTGCAGGCATGTGCGGCTTCATCGGTCTGTACGGCGGAGAGCGCGCGGCGGTCGAGCTGGCCGAGGCCCTGCTCGTGCTCCAGCACCGCGGCCAGGACGCGGCGGGGCTGACCACCTTCGACGGCGAGTCGTTCCACACCGAGCGGGGCGCGGGCATGGTGCGCGAGATCTTCACGCCCGAACGCGTGGCCCTGCTGCCGGGACGCTTCGCCATCGGCCACACCCGCTACCCGACGGTGGGCGGGGGCACGGGCACCGACGCCCAGCCCCTCTACACGAACTCGCCGTTCGGCATCGCCATGGCCCACAACGGCAACGTCACGAACTTCCCCGAGCTCAAGAAGGAGCTCTCCGAGCGTCACGGCCGCCGCCTGGGCACCGAGTGCGACGTGGAGGTGATCCTCAACGTGTTTGCCGCCGGCCTCCAGCACCGCTCGCCGGAGCACTTCGTGGACGACGCCTGCGCCGCCCTGCGCGGCGTCTTCCGGCGCGTGCGCGGCTCCTACAGCGGCGTGGCGCTGGTGGGCGGCCGCGGCCTGGTGGCGTTCCGCGACCCCTTCGGCATCAAGCCGGCGGCCGTCGGACGCCGGCGGGCCGGGCGCGGCTGGCACTGGTGCGTGACCAGCGAGAGCGCCGCGCTCAACGTGCTGGGGTTCGAGACGGTGGGCGACCTCGACCCGGGGGAGGCGCTGATCGTGGACGCCTCCGGCGCCATGACGCGCCGGCGCGTGTCGGGCCAGGGCCAGGCCCAG
>CAZPOZ010000576.1:0-2576 GCA_964588235.1 uncultured Planctomycetales bacterium | reverse complement strand
CGTCATCGGCCTTCCGCTACCGGCCCAGCGCGCCGGTCGCTTGGGCACGGCCTGCGCAGGCCCCACGCACGCCCTTCCGCGGGAGAGGTCTCGCCCTCCAACGGGCCCTACCCCAGCTTGGTGGCCATGCCGCTCAACGCGGCGCCGGGACGAGGAGGCTCAGCAGCGGCGCGTCCCCGCCCGCGGCCTCGGCGCTCAGGGCGACCTCCGACGGCAGGCGCGCCGCCAGCAGGCCGGCGTCCTGCGGGTGGGCGCTCAGGCCGGCCTGCTCCAGCACGGCGCGCGCCAGGCTCCCGGGGGGCGGCGCGCCGCGCAGGACCACCGGCGCGGGCCCCGCGAGCGCCTGGGCCGCCAGCTCGCCCGCCTGCGCCGCGGCCACGACGGGCTCGGCGTCCCAGCCGCCGACGAACACGAGCCGCAGGGGGCCCTGCGCCGTCTCGAGCTCGGCCTCGATCCAGCCCGTCGCGGCTCCGGACGCGCCCGCCTGGAAGCGCCGCCCCGTGGCGCGCAGCGCGGGGGCGAGCGCGGCCTCGACGAGCAGGGCGTGGGTCGTGCGGCCGTCGGGGGCGTCGGCGGCCAGCAGCCGCAGGCTCCGGCCGCGCCGCCCGAGCGCCTCCCGGAGGGCCTCCCCCGCCCCGTCGTCGCCGACGGGCCCTTCGAGCCCGGAGGCGAAGGCCAGGTCGCAGGGCAGGCGGGCCAGGCGGTCGGCGAGGGCTTCGAGCGCCTCCGGAGGCGAGCGCCTCCCGGTCGGGCCCGAGGCCCCGCGCGCGGCGAGGCTCGAGGCAACGACCTTGCGGTAGCTGTAGCTGTTGGGCCAGTCGATGATCGAGCCGCAGGCCGGCAGCGCGAGCAGGCTCGCGAGCAGGGCGGTGAGGAGCCTGTAGGGGGGAGCACGGTGAGCGCGGCCGATGGGGGGCAGCATGGGGGTCTTCCTGGGAGAGGGGGGGGAGGGGAGGAGGGGGGAGGGGAGGACGCCGGGCGACGGTCAGCGGCTGAACCCGGCGAAGACGCCCACGTGGTCGGAGGCCCACAGGCCGCCGCGGCGGTCCTCGGGGTCGCCGCCGAGCAACGCCACCCCGGACGCGACCCAGGCGCCGCGGGAGAGCACCAGGTCCAGGCGCTCCGTGGCGGTCGCGGCGGCGTCCGCGAGCAGCGCGTCCAAGCAGCAGGTGGCGCCCGTGGTGGGTGAGTGGAGCCGCGTCCAGGCGTCGCGGAACCCCGCGGCGCGCAGCTGGGCGTACGGACCCTGAGGAGCGGGCGCGCGCGCGTCGTCGTTCAGGTCGCCCACGAGCACGACGTCGCCCTCGAAGCCGTCCAGCGCCGCGAGCAGCTCGGCCGCCTGCGCGTCGCGGATCGCGGGCAGCTCGGCCTCCAGGTGCGTGGTGACGAAGCGCGTCGTGACGCCGCGCTCCGTCACGTCCACGGCCGCCCAGCCCCGGAGCGCCTCGAAGCCGCTCTCCAGCACCAGGTTCGTCGAGAAGCGCCCGGCCACGAGGTTGTGCAGCGAGCGCTCGGGCCCGTAGCGGAAGTCGTGGCGGGCCAGGATCACCTCGCGGTCGGTCAACCGCAGATCCGAGAGGCCGCCCTGGGCGTCCAGGTGCGGCAGCTCGACGTCGAAGCCCTCCGAGACGACCAGCGCGTGGTAGGTGAGCCGGCGCTCCTGCAGCGCCTGCTGGAGCAGCGTCACGAAGTCGAAGGCCACGTCGACGGCCGGGGTCGGCGCGGCCTCGAACGCGTCCGAGGGGCTCTGCACGCGCCACAGCGCCGCCTCCTGGAGGCCGACGAGGTCGGGGCGGCGGGTCGCGATCTCGTCGGCCAACGCCTGGGCGCGCACGCGGAAGTCGGTGGCCTCGAGGTCGGCCCGCACCTGCGTCACCGCGGCCACGATCGCCTCGGGGTCGCCGGCGCTCACGGCCGCGATCGCCCCGGCCAGGTCGGCCCCGTAGTACACGTTGCGCGTCAGGACCGTGAGGCTCTGGGGGGGGACGGGCGAGGGGCCGGTCTGGGAGCCGTCGTTGCCGAAGCGCTCCGCGCCGCCGCCGCCGCAGGCGGGCAGCAGCGCGAGCAGGGCCGTGAGGAGCGTGGGAGCAGCGAAGGGGAGCGGGCGCATGGGGACCTCCAGGGGGGGAGCGACGCCCACGCTTTCTCAAGCGGCGTGCCACCGAGGCCGCGGCCCGCCGGCGGGCGCGAGGGCCGTCGCAGGCGGGTCGGCCGGCACCGGCCTGGGCGGCGACGTGCCGTCCCGGTCACACCCCCGTGCCTGGAGATGCACAGGGGGGACCTCGTCCCTGGCATCATGGGCGTGGAGGGTCCGATGCCGGCCGAGGCGAGCGCCGACGAACAGCCTGCCACCCCCCCGGCGGTGGCGGGACGGCGCCGCGGGCCGTTCGGACGCGCTGCGGGTTGGAGGCTCGCCGCGCTCGCCGTGCTCGCGTTGGGCGGCTGGGGCGCCCTGCGCCAGGGGGAGCGCGCGGCGCTGCCGGCCGGCGCGGCGGCCGGCCTCTCCTGGCCCCAGCGCGTCGCCGGCGTGCGCGTGGAGAGCCTGGAGGAGCTCGCCTTCCAGGTGCAACGCCTCC
>CAZPOZ010000575.1:0-2580 GCA_964588235.1 uncultured Planctomycetales bacterium | reverse complement strand
TCGAGCCCGGCCCCCTCGAGCCCGGCCCCCTCGAGCCCGGCCCCCTCGAGCCCGGTCCCCTCGAGCCCGGTCCCGGCCAGCGCGCGCAGCGCGGCGCGCGCCAAGGAGCGCGAGAAGGAGGCGGCCGAGAAGGCCTCGCTCTCGGATGCCGAGTTCGCCGCCGGCACCCTCGTCGGGCGCTACCGCATCGAGGAGGCCATCGGGCGCGGCGGGACGGGCACGGTCTACCGTGCCTTCGACCCCACCACGAACCGCTCCGTCGCGCTCAAGGTGCTGCTCACCCAGCTGTCGGACTCGATGCGCCAGCGCTTCCTGCGCGAGATCGAGGTGCAGGCGAACATCCGCCACCCCAACATCATGCCGGTGTTCGACCGCGGGGAGCTGCCCGACGGCCGGCCCTACTTCACGATGGAGCTGCTCTACCGGCCGTTCACCCTGACCGAGATCGTGGAGCGGCGCGAGCGGGGCACGCTGGGGCGCTACGCCACGCTCCGGCACCTGGAGGAGCTGCCGGCCCTGGTGCAGGAGGTGCTCGTGCCCGTGGCCGAGGGCATGTACGTGGCCAACGTCGAGAACGGCGTGATCCACCGCGACCTCAAGCCCGACAACGTGCTGATCGACTCGCGCACGCTGCGGGCCTACGTGATCGACTTCGGCATCTGCCAGGTGCTCGAGCGCAGCGGCAAGCTGTCCAGCGGCGTGGTGATCCCGCCCACGGCCGAGGAGGCGGGCATCGTCGGCACGCCGCGCTTCCTCTCGCCCGAGCAGGCGCGAGGCTCGGTCCACGCCCGCACCGACGTCTGGGGCCTGGGCGCGCTCGTGCACTTCGGCATCACCGGCGAGCCGCCCATCGCGCCCGCCTCGGGCATCACGCGCACCGAGCTGCAGCGGCGCGTGGAGGCGCTGCGCGAGGCGCGCGACGCGGCGGCGGCCGCCGGCGACGAACGCAAGGCGGCGCTGTGCGACGAGAAGCTCGGCCGGCTCCAGGCCGAGGGGCTGCGCACCCTGGACGACCTCTTCCGCGACGCCCGCGACGGACGCTACGCGACGCTGCCGGCGGGCGCTCCCCCGGCGCTGGCGGCGCTCGCCCGCGAGGCGCTGGCGCGCGAGCCGGGCGACCGCTACGTGAACGCCCGGCAGATCGCGGTGGAGCTGTCCGCCTGGGCCAAGGGCGGCAAGGTGCGCGCGCTGGCGGAGGCCGGAGGGGCCGCCGCCGCCGTGGACACCGCGCGGCGCACGCTCAAGGGCCTGCTGGTGCCCACCCTGACCCTCGTGCTGGGCGGGCTGCTGGGCGGGGCGCTCGGCGGGGGCGGCGGCGGGGCGCTGGGCCTGGGCGCGGGGCCCACCGAGGTCTACGAGGCCGAGCTGGACGACTTCGCCCGCGAGCTGGACGCGGTCGGGCGGCACGCCGCCCACGTCGAGGGCGCCCAGGCGGCGCGGCTCCACGAGGTCCTCTGGGCCCAGGCCCAGGATCTGCGCCGGCGCGTGGGCCGATCGACGTCGAGCCTGCGCGAGAGCTTCGTCGAACGCGCGGCCTACCAGGCCGAGCGCATCGCGCCGGGCTACGTGCACCTGCGGGCGCCGGCGGGCTTCGAGTGGGTGGCCGAGCGGCCGGGCCTGGATGGCGTCGAGCGCGCCGCCCTCCAGGTGGGCGACGAGAACCGCCTGGCGCCGGGCGACTGGACCGTGCGCGGGCTCGTGCGGGGCGCCGAGGGCGAGCGTCCGGTGGAGCGCGTGCGCGTGCCCCTGCGCGTGCCCTTCCGCGTGCGCGAAGGCGGTGTCGCCGCCGCCCGGGAGGCGCCCGTGGCCACGCTGGAGGTGCCGCTGGCGCCCGAGGCGCTGCCCGAGGCGGCGGCGCTGGTCGTCGGGGGCTCGGTGCTCGTGCGCCAGCTGCCCTACGCCGAGCCGTCGGTGACGCCCAAGACGGTGCGCACCTTCCTGTTGGCGCGCACGGAGGTCAGCAACAGCGCCTACGCGCAGTTCCTGCGCACGCTCCCCGAGGCCGAGGCCCGCGAGCGCACGCCCGCGGCGGGCTTCGTCGCCGACCCGGGAACCGGGCGCAGCGCCGTGGTGCGGGGCGCCGAGGATCTGCCCGTGGTCGGGGTCCGGCCCGAGGATGCGCGCGCCTACGCCACGTGGCGCGGCGCGCAGGACGGCGTGACCTGGCGCCTGCCCACCGAGGCCGAGTGGCTCGTGGCCGGCGGGGCCGCGCTGGGGCACGTGCTGCCCGGGGGCCGGACCGGCTCGGTGCACGAGGGCGCCTTCGAGCCCACCCTGATGCCCGTGGGCACGCACGCCGCCGACGTGGGGCTCAACGGCGAACGCGACCTGCTGGCCAACGCGCGCGAGATGGTGGAGCCGGTCGAGGGCGACCTCGGGCCGGGCACGGTGCTGGTCAAGGGCGCGGGCGTGGGGGACCGCCCCGACGAGGCGGCGCTCTACCGCGTGCGCGTCCTCAAGGCCGGCGAGCGCCACCCGACCACGGGCTTTCGGCTAGCCCGCAGCCTGGCCCCCTGATCGGCGGGTCGCAAGCTCGAGGCGGGAACGTGCGACGCGCTGGGCTGGGGGCGCTCGGGCCCC
>CAZPOZ010000574.1:0-2588 GCA_964588235.1 uncultured Planctomycetales bacterium | reverse complement strand
ACATCGACAAGAAGTCGCGCGAGCAGTTCGAGATCCGCACGCACAAGCGGATCCTGTTCATCTCCGAGACCACGGCCAAGACGATCGACGCCATCAGCAAGCTGAACCTGCCGGCCGGCGTCGACATCCGGATCAAGGTCTGACCGAAGGGTCCCCGAGGAGCGAGGGTCGATCATGGCGGTGCTCAAGTCCCTGCGCGACGGCAAGCTGGGCGAGGCGTCCCTGGACGCCGCGTTCCTCGACGGCGCGAAGCGTCCGGCCGTGCTGCGCGAGGCCGTGCTGATGTACGAGGCGAACCGCCGCGTGGGCACGGCCTCCACGAAGACCCGCGGCGACGTGGCCGGCTCGACGAAGAAGCTCTACAAGCAGAAGCACACCGGTCGCGCCCGTCACGGCGACAAGAAGGCCCCGTCGTTCCGCAAGGGCGGCGTGGCCCATGGGCCGCACCCGCGCGACTACCGCTACGCCGTGCCGCGCAAGGCGCTGCGCCAGGCCCTGCGGGTGGCCCTGGCCGCGAAGCTGGCCGACGGCCAGACGCTGCGCTGGGAGGGGGCCGCGCTGCCCAAGCCCTCCACGAAGGCCGTGGCGGGGGCCCTGGCGGCCCTGGGGGCCGAGGGGGGCGCGCTGCTCGTCGGTGGCGCCACCGTGGCCCCGGCCCTGCTGCTGTCGGTGCGCAACCTGCCGCGGGTCCGCGCGCTGCCGGCCTCCGACCTGACGGCCCACGACGTCGTGGCGCACCGTTGGCTGGTGCTGCTCGACGGCGCCTTCGAAGCCCTCGAGGCCCGCCTGACCGCTCCGGCCGCCGGAGAGGGGAGGACCGCGTGAAGCCCCGCGACGCCCACGACGTGCTGCTGCGCCCGCTGGTGACCGAGAAGTCGCTCGCGCGCGCCGAGCGGCGCAACACGTACACCTTCGAGGTCGCTCCCGGCGCCAACAAGGTGCAGATCCGGGCGGCGGTCGAGCGCCTGTTCAAGGTCACGGTCACGGGCGTGCGCACGCAGATCGGCCACGGCAAGGCCCGGCGCATGGGCCGTTGGCTCGGTCGCACGGCCGACTTCAAGAAGGCGATCGTCCGCGTCAAGGCGGGCGACTCCATCGAGTTCGTCTGACGCGCGGCCCCCGAGGAGGAGACCCCCCATGCCGATCCGCCGCGTGCGACCGACGTCGAACGGACGACGCACGATCACCTTCCTGGACACCAGCGACCTCACGCCCGGCAAGCGCCCGGAGCGGGCGCTGACCGAGGGCCTGCGCAAGCACGGCGGGCGCAACAACCAGGGCCGCGTGACCATCCGCTTCCGCGGCGGCGGCCACCGGCGGCTGTACCGGCGCATCGACTGGCGCCGGGCCGACAAGGACGGCGTGGCGGCGACGGTCGTGGCCCACGAGTACGACCCCAACCGCAGCGCCCGCCTGCACCTGCTCGAGTACGCCGATGGCGAGCGCCGCTACGTGCTCGCCACCCACGGCGTCGCCGTGGGCGCGGTCGTGAGCAGCGGGCCCAAGGCCGAGCCCAAGCCCGGCAACTGCCTGCCGCTCGAGGCCATCCCCGTCGGGCTGCAGGTGCACAGCCTGGAGCTCACGCCCGGCAAGGGCGCCCAGATCGCGCGCGGGGCCGGCTCGGCCGTGACGCTCTCCGGCAAGGAGGGCGACTGGGCGATCGTGACCCTGCCGTCCACCGAGATGCGCCGGGTGCTGCTCCGCTGCCGTGCGACCGTGGGGCAGGTGGGCAACCTGGACGCCAACCTGGTGGTCTGGGGCAAGGCCGGGCGCACGCGCTGGAAGGGCCGCCGCTCGCACGGCCGCGGCTCGGCGCAGAACCCGGTGAGCCACCCGATGGGCGGCGGCGAGGGGCGGCGCAACGGCGGACGCCACCCCGTCTCGAAGTGGGGCGTCCTGAGCAAGGGCGGCAACACGCGCAACCAGAAGAAGTCGTCCAACCGCCGCATCGTCCGGGGCCGCAAGCGCGGCCCGCGGGTCGGGAGGTAGCCCATGGGGCGCAGCGTCAAGAAGGGCCCGTTCGTCGACGAGCGCCTGCTCGGCCGCGTGAGCCGGCTCAACGATGGCGGCCGCAAGGAGCCGCTGAAGACCTGGTCGCGACGTTGCAGCATCGTGCCCGAGTTCGTGGGTCACACCTTCATGGTCCACAACGGCCGGGTCTTCGTGCGCGTCTACGTGACCGAGGACATGGTCGGCCACAAGCTGGGCGAGTTCGCGCCCACCCGCCTGTTCCGCGCGCACACGGTGGCTGCCGCCAAGGCCGAGCCGGCCGCGCCGGCCAAGGAGTAGGAGCAGGCCCATGCCCAAGCGCCCGCCCAAGAACGCCCCGAGCCCCGCGCAGAAGCGCTTCGTGGCGTCCGCGTACGCCGCGCGCATCAGCCCCTTCAAGGCGCGGCCCGTGATCGACCTCGTGCGGGGCAAGCCCGTGGAGCAGGCCCTCAAGCTGCTCGAGTTCGAGCCCCGCCGCGCGGCGCCCCTGATCCGCAAGGTGCTGCGCTCGGCGCTGGCCAACGCCTCGAGCGACCTGCAGGTGAAGCTGCCGCGGCTGGTGGTGGTCGAGGCCCGCGTGGACGGTGGGCCCCTGCTCT
>CAZPOZ010000573.1:0-2595 GCA_964588235.1 uncultured Planctomycetales bacterium | reverse complement strand
AGCACGCGCTGGAACCCGCCGTCGAAGCCGCCGATCACGTCCTCGTACGACCAGGGGTCGAGGCCCTCGAGGTCCACCGTCATCACGTAGCGCTTCGTGTTCGGGCCCAGGGTGGCCTCGGCGCGGGCGAAGCAGTCGCCCAGCGCCCCGATCAGCAGGCGCTGGAAGAGCACCGTGTTCGGCGTGACCTCGAAGTGGAACGACTCGCTGCGGCGCGTGACCGCGTTCGTGAAGCGCACGTCGAAGGGCACCATCGGGGCCGTGCGGTCGAGGAACCCCGTGATGCCGCTGGGGCGGTCGTGGACCAGGCTGCCCACCGTCCGCAGCGGGCCGCCCAGCTTGAAGGAGAGCTCGGCGCTGGAGAGGACCGTGTAGACGTAGCCCACGCTCATCGGCAGCAGGGTCTCGCCCAGGCCCTGGAACTCGTGGCCGAAGCCGTGCACGCGCGCGCCGTCCACGAAGGTGCAGGTGCCCAGGGCCGCCGCCGAGAAGTCGCCGCGCAGCAGCTCGACGGCGAGCGCCGCGCCGGGCTCGAGCACCGCCGTGCGGTCCACCCACGCCCCGCCCCCGCCCGGGTCCCCCTGCCCCGGACCGCCCACCCCGCCGCCGGCGGCCGCCACCGTGAGGCCCAGGGGCTCGAGGTCGGCCGCGAGCGCCGCCCGGGCCGCGGGCGAGAAGCCGCCCACGCACAGCGGCGTGCCGATGGGCCGGAGGTCGCCGGCGCCGCCGGCCACGGGGCGGGGCGCGCGCGGCGTGCGCAGCGGCGTCGGGGGCAGGGCTCCCTGCGGGCGGCCCTCCTCGGGGCGCGTGCCCTCGGCCACCATGGTCTCGATCGGCGTGACGCCGCCCAGCGGATGCCGCGCCCAGCTCCAGGTGTAGGCCAGCGCGCCGGCCAGCCGGCCGTCGAAGTAGATCGGCGAGCCCGACATGCCCTGGGCGATGCGGTGGTCCTCGAACTCGGCCCCGAGGCAGCGCACCAGGATCACGTCCTGCTTGACCAGGAAGGTGCGCATCACGTCGAGGACCTCCACCTCGAAGCGCTCGACGCGCGTCCCGGCCTTGACGGTCAGCCCGTGCCCCCGGAGCCCCGGGCGCACGGCCGAGAGGGGGAAGAAGCGCGGGTCCGACCCCGTGGAGCCGGCCGGCCGGGGCTCGGGAGCCGCCGGCGGCGAAGGGGCCGCAGGCCCGGGCGGAGGGTCGGCGGAGAGCGGCGCCAGGGCGCAGGCGAGCGTGGCCAGGGCGAGCCCGGCCGCGCGCCGGAGCGCGCGGACCGTGCGGGACGGACGGAGTGCGGGCATGGACCCCCCAGGGGCGGCCGATTCTATCGGCGCAGAACCCCTCCCGGCCGTACGGCCGCCGCTCCTCTTGGTAGAAGGGCGCGCAGGGGCCGGGCGGACGCCCGCCCGGGTCCGCACACCACGGCAGGAGACCTCGACCATGGGACGCATCGCGCGCAGCTGGGAGCTCTTCAAGGCCTCGTGGTCGGTGCTCAAGACCGACAAGGAGCTGGCGATCCTGCCGCTGATCTCCGGAGTCGTCATGCTGGTCGTCTGCGCCGGCTTCGTGCTCGGCATGGGGCTGCACCGCGGGGCGCCCGACGAGCTGGAGACGCGCCACGTGCTGCCGACGCTGCTCTTCTACGTCGCGTCGAGCTCCGTCGCGTTCTTCTTCCAGGCGGCGCTCGTGGCCGGCGCCCTCGAGCGCCTCTCGGGGGGCGACCCGACCCTGGGCTCGTCGCTGCGGGCCGCCGCGCGGCGGTTGGGCCCGATCCTGATGTGGGGGGCGGTGGCGGGCACCGTGGGCATGCTCCTGCGCGCGATCCAGGAGCGCAGCAACGCCCTGGGCAAGATCGTCACCGGCCTGATCGGCGTCGCCTGGTCGCTGGCCACCTACTTCATGGTCCCGGTGCTGGTGATGGAGAAGCGGCCGCTGGGCGACTCGTTCCGCGCCTCCTGGACGCTCTTCAAGAAGACCTGGGGCGAGAGCGTCGTGGGCAACCTGGGGCTGGGGCTGTTCGGCTTCCTGGGCTTCCTGCTCGTGGGGGGGCTCACGGCCCTGCTGGTGAAGGTGGGGCTCACGATCGTGGCCGTGATCTTCGCCGTGGTGGGCTTCGTCACGCTGCTGTGCGTGCTGAGCGCGCTGAGCGGCATCTGGCTGGCGGCCGTCTACCGCTACGCGACGACGGGGCAGGTCTCGGGGGGCTTCGACCGCGAGGCGCTCGTGGGCGCGTTCCGGGCGAAGTGAGGCCGCCCTTCGCGCGGCCCGCGCCGCGCGCTCACTCGTCGGAGAGCCGGCGCAGGGTGCGCGCCGGCGGCACCTGGAGCGCCGTCCCCCAGGCCGGCAGCGCCGCGAGCGGCAGGGCCAGCGCCACGGCGCCCAACAGCGCCGGGGGCAGCCAGCCCGGCAGCGTCGGATCCATGGGGAAGTGGTTGGCCGAGGCCAGCCGCTGCAGCAGCGCCTCCGCCAGGGGCTGAGCCGCCGCCAGCCCCACCCCGACCGCCAGGAGCCCCCGGGCCAGCACCTCCGTGGCCACGACCGTGAGCCGCGCCCCGTCCGACCAGCCCAGCGCGTCCAGCACGGCCCCGTCGCCGCGGC
>CAZPOZ010000572.1:0-2597 GCA_964588235.1 uncultured Planctomycetales bacterium | reverse complement strand
CCAGCCCAGCGCGTCGCACGATCCCGCCTCGAACTTGCGCCTCGCAACACTAGGCCGGGTCGCGGTAGAGGAGGTGCACGCCCCGGGGCGACTCGAGGACCTCGGACACCTGCCCCGGCCCGAGCGGGGGCAGGGGCGCGCCGAGCAGCGCCTCCAGCGCGCCCTGCTCCAGGCCGCCCCCCGCCCCGGCGCTCTCGGCGTGCTCGGAGCGGCGGGAGGCTTCCAGCGGGAAGAACGCCTTTCCCGCGGCCACGTCCTTCTGCACCCGGCGGGCGAGCTCGAGCGCGGCCTTCTTGGAGGTCTTGAGCTCCGCGGGCGCGCCTTCGGCCCCCTTGAAGCGCAGCAGCAGGTGCCGCCAGGGCCCGGCCGCGCCCACGGCGCGGAGCGGCACGCGGGCCTCCCCCCCCTGCGGCCGGCCGCTGAGCAGCCAGTCGAAGCCGAGCCCGAGGTAGGCCGGGTCGGGCACGTCGTGCCCCAAGCCCTCCACGGCCAGGAAGGCGCAGGCCCCCTTGCCCTTCTTCTTCTCGAGCCCCTCCAGGTGCGTGCGCACGGCCGGCGCGCCCGCCCAGTTGGGGTCGCTCGTGCCCAGGAGCACGGCCACGCGCTGGTCGCGGTGGCGGCCGTCGGGGGTCTGGGGCGCCGCGGTGGTCAGCCCGCCCGCGAACAGCTCGGGCGCTTCGGCCAGGGTGGCCAGGGTCATCGAACCGCCCGCGGAGTGCCCCCAGACGAGCACGCGCTCGCGGCGGACGGGGTACTTGTCGAGCACGTGACGGGTGAGGGCGAGCACGTAGCCCACGTTGGCCCCGTCCCACATGAACCCCGCGCCCCGCTCGTGCGTCACCGCGGTGCGGCCCGCCACGCCCAGGCACCAGGCCTTGCGCTGCTCCATCAGCGTGGGGAAGAACAGGGTCTTGGGCGTGCCCCCGGCGCCGTGCAGCACGACGATCAGGTCCACGGGCGCGGCGGGGTCGGGCTCGGCGATCGGGCGGGGCCGGTGCAGCCAGCCCTGGGCCGCGGGGTCGTCCTTCAGGTGCAGGTGCAGCAGCTCGCCCTCGGCGAGCTCGACGACCTCGGGCGGCCGGGGCGGCTTGCCCCCTTCGGCCGGGGCGCCGCCCAGCCCCGCCGCCGCGAGCAGGCCGAGGAGGACGCGGGGCAGGGCACGCGACGGGCGGACGGGGCGCAGCAGGATCGACCTCCGGGGTTCGGGACCCAGGGGAGCGCGCGCGTCAGCCTACCGTCCCGGGCCCGCGCCGACCTCGGCCGACGCGGCCTGGGCGGGTCCCGGGCCGGCGGCGGGACCGGCCCCGGGCCCGCCCCGCAGCGCGCGGGCCCGCTCCTCGTCGAGCGCGGCCAGGGCCCGGGCCGCCTCGCGCGCGTGGGCGCCGCTGGTCACGAAGCGCGCGGTGAGCGCGTCGAACAGCGCGTAGAGCGCGGGCACGGCGAACAGCGTCAGGACCGTCGAGAGCACGACCCCCCCCACGACCGCCGCCGCCATCGGCTGGCGCACCTCGGCGCCCGGGCCCAGGGCCAGCATCGCCGGCAGCGCGCCGGCGATCGTCGAGAGGGAGGTCATCAGGATGGGCCTCAGGCGGGTCGGGCAGGCCGCGCGCAGCGCCTCGTCGCGCGTGGCGCCCAGCAGCCGGCGCTGCTCGGTGACGTCCACGAGCAGGATCGAGTTCTTCTTGACGATGCCCATCAGCAGGATGATGCCGATGAACGAGTAGAGGTTGAGCGAGAGCCCGAGCAGGTGCAGGGCCACCAGGGCGCCGGTCAGGCTGAAGGGCAGCGCCACCAGCACCGTGACCGGGTGCACGAACGAGTTGAACTGCGCGGCCAGGATCATGTAGGCCAGCGCGACGCCGAGCAGCAGCGCGAACAGCAGCTCGGAGGTGGCCTCGTCCATCGCCTGGGCCTGCCCGGCGAGCGAGAGCGAGACGCCGGGGGGGAGCACCTCGGCCGCCAGCGCCTGCGCGCGCGCCACCGCCTCGGCCTGGCCCGCCCCCGGCCCCACGTTGGCCAGGACGGTGATGGCGCGCTCGCGGGCACGGCGGGTGATGGCGTAGAGGCTGTCGGTCGTGCGCACGGCCACCAGCGACGAGAGCGGCACGAGGGTCCCGTCCTGCGCGCGCACGCGCAGCAGGGCCAGGTCGCGCTCGCGCGCCCGCTGGTCGGCGAGCGCGCGCACGCGCACGTCGTAGCGCCGGCCCCGGTCCTCCCAGGTGCCCACGCGCACGCCGCCGACCAGCACGTTGACCGCCTCGGCCAGGTCCTCCACGCTCACGCCGGCCGCGGCCGCGCGCTCGCGCAGCGGGACGATCTGCGTCTCGGGCTGGTTGGGCCGGTAGTCGCTGTCCACGTCGGCGAACGCGGGCGAGGCGCGCATGCGCTCCATCAGGGCCTCGCTGGCGCGCACCAGCTCGGGCCAGTCGCGGCCGCGCACGGAGAGCTCCACCGGGAACCCGCGGCGCGCGGTGAAGCCCTGCTGCGACAGGTCCTGGTAGGAGACGCGGCGCTCGGGGCCGCGGTGCAGGCGCGGCCGGAGCTCCTGCACGAGCTCGGCCACGCTCGCGGCGCGCTCGGAGCGGGGCACGAGGGTC
>CAZPOZ010000571.1:0-2609 GCA_964588235.1 uncultured Planctomycetales bacterium | reverse complement strand
AGCCGGCCTTGTCGGCGTCGATGAACACGAGGTCGAAGCGGCCGTCGCGCTCGACCGCGGCCAGGCGCTCGAGCGCCGGGCCGACGTGCACGCGCACCTTCGAGGCCACCCCCGCGCGGCGGAACGACTCCGCGGCCACCCGGGCGTGGTGCGGGTCGAGCTCGAAGGTGTGCAGCCGGCCGTCGGGGGGCAGCGCGCGCGCGAGGCAGGTGCCCGAGTAGCCGCCCAGCGTGCCGATCTCGACGATCCGCCGCGCGCCGCGCAGGCGGGCCAGCACCTCGAGGTGGCGCCCGTCGAAGGGGCCCACGGCGATGGGCGGCAGGCCCTCGGCCAGCGAGCGCGCGCGGATCTCGGCCAGCACGGCGTCCTCGGGCTGGAGCAAGGCCTCGACGTAGGGCGCGATGCGCGCATCGACCGCGCCGAAGCCCTTCGCCTTGCCGCCGCGCGCGGCGGCTCCCGGGGCGGCCTCCCCCTGCGGCTCGTTCATGCCCGACCCTCCGATCGCGCCGCGGGCAGGCCGCGGACCGCGAGGCGGCCGGCCTGCCGGGAGCGCAGGCGCCGGAGCGCCGCGCGCAGGCGCGCGCCCTCCCGGCGCGGGGAGAGGGGCGCGTCGGAGGCCAGCACGATGCGGTTCACGTAGTCGGCCAGCCGCAGCTCGAGCGCGTGGGCGAACGGCCTGCGTGCCGCCTCGAGGGCCCGGGCCCAGGGCCAGCCGGGCGTGGGCAGCAGGTTGAGCACGGCCACGCCCCCCGGACGCAGGCGGCGGGCGATGGCGGCGGGCAGGGCCCCGTAGGAGGCCGAGGGCTTCACCAGGTCGCCGCCCACGGGGATCGAGAGGTCCTCCAGCACCCCGTCGAAGGGCCGTTGCGCCCGGGCCAGGAAGGCGCCGGCCTCCGCCTGGACGACCCGCACCCGGCCGCACCAGCGGGCCGAGAGCTCGCGGAACAGGGGCTCCCCGGCCGTGCTCAGATCCACGGCCGTGAGCGGCGAGGCGGCGCCCAGGGCGCGCAGCGGCGCGACCACGCTGCCCCCGGCGAAGCCCAGCACCAGCAGGCGGGGGCCGGGGGCGAAGGCGGCGAGGGCGGCGGCCAGCACGTCGAACAGCGTGTGCGTGGGGCCGGGCCGGCCGGCCAGCTCGCTGAGCAGCACGCCGTGCTGCTCGATGCGCCCGCCGCGCCGCGTGCGGCACAGGCGCCAACCGGCCTCGAGCAGCGCCGGCGTGGGCCGGCCCTCCTCCGGGCGCGGGCCCCCGTGCGGTGCGCTCCGTCGGCCCGGGGCGGCGCCCCTCAGCGCCACGGCGCGCGCGGCGGCTCGCCCAGGCCCGCCTGGGCCCGCAGCCGCCGCTCCAGGGGGATCCACGCCGCCGCCGCGCGCCGCGCGCGGGCCAGCACGCCCCCGGGGTCGCGCAGGTCGCCCGTCGCCAGCGGACGCAGCGACTCCGCCAGCGCGCGCAGCTCGGCCTCCCCGGCGAGGCCGCTCAGCGCCGGCTCGGCCAGCAGCGCGTCGAGCCGTTCCCCCAGCGCCGCCCGCTCGGCCGGGGGGATGCTCGCCGGGTCGCGCTGCTCGCGCCAGAGCGTCGCGGCCGCGTGCTCGGCGGCGGCCAGGCGCTCGAGCAGCGCCGTGAGCGGGCCCCGCGCGGGGGCCGAGAAGGCCTGCGCCGTCTGCACGCCGACGGCGGTCAGCACCGCCACCAGCGCCAGCGAGCCCAGCGACCGGGCCGCGGGGCCGGGCGCCTGCGCGCCTCCGCCCCACAGGCCCAGCGTGAGCGCCCCGGCGGCGAAGGCGGCCCCCTGCCCGCGCAGCGGCTCGAGGTTCCCGGCGTTGGTGGCGTAGACCAGGGCCACGCTCAGGGCGGCGAAGGCCAGCGCGCCCGAGACCGCAGCCCGGCCCGCGGTCCCTCCGAGCCGCAGGCCGTAGGGGATGCGGGCGCCCACCGCCGCCAGGATCAGGTCCCAGCCGGTGGAGTGCAGCAGGGGGCTGCCGGCGTTCAGGCGCGAGCGGACCAGCCCGCCCACCACGGCGCCGCTCACCAGGGTCGTCAAGAGCCGGGCCCAGCCCACGCGCCGCTCGAGGAAGGCCAGCGAGGAGAGCCCGATCCACAGCCCCAGCAGCACCGAGAGCACCCCGGGGCCCAGGTAGCCGGGACCGGTGAGCAGCCGCTGCAGCTCGCCGGCCTCGAGCAGGGCCGGGGTGAACCCCCCGTGGCGCAGCACGGCCTCGGGGTCGGGCGCGCCCCAGGTCCACACGCTCTCGGAGGCCACGGCGAAGCCGCGGGCCGCCAGGCCGGCCACGTGCAGCCCGACCCAGGCCAGCCCGAGCGCCAGCGTGAGCCGGCGCGCGGGCTCGGCGGCGCGGGGGCTCGGCGCGGAGGGCGGGGGGGCCGCGGCGGGCGGTTCGGAGGGCTGCACCCCCCGAGCCTACCCGGGGAGGTTCGCGCGCGGGTGCGCGCGCTCGTAGACGCGCATCAGGTGGTCGAGGGTCAGGTGGGTGTAGACCTGCGTGCTGGCCACGCTGCGGTGGCCGAGCAGCTCCTGCACCTCGCGCAGGTCGGCGCCGGCCTCGAGCAGGTGCGTGGCGAAGGAGTGGCGCAGCGTGTGCGGGCTCACCTC
>CAZPOZ010000570.1:0-2610 GCA_964588235.1 uncultured Planctomycetales bacterium | reverse complement strand
GCGCCAGGTGCACGCGAACCTGCTCCAGCTGCGCTCGCGCTACGCCTGGGACTTCGTCGTGCTGCTGGACGGCCGCACCTACGTCGGCGACCCCACGCTGCTCAAGAGCTACCACGCCTTCAACAAGCCCGTCTACGCGGCGGCCGACGGCGAGGTCGTGGACCTGTGCGTGCACCAGGTGGACCGCATGCGCACGCTCAGCGGCGCCGCCCCCTGCACGCACACGCCCGTGAACCGCATCGTCCTGCGCCACGACGACGGCGTGCACACGGCCTACCTGCACCTGCGCGAGAACAGCGCCCAGGAGGGCGTGCGCGTGGGCGCGCGCGTGAAGGCCGGCCAGGTGATCGCGCGCATCGGCAACAGCGGCGCCTCCAGCGAGCCCCACCTGCAGTTCTTCGCCTTCCGCCCGCTCCCCGGCGGGCGCCTGAGGCCCGTGCCCGTGGCCTTCACGAACGCCTTCTTCGACGCCGCCGGCACGCGCCCGGTGGACGGGGTGCCCGTCGGCGGCGAGACGCTGCTGCTGGCCGAGCCGCCGTCGCGCTGAGCGCCGCGCAGGCCTCCACGGCCGCTCCACGGGTTCTCCACGGGGGGTCCCGCGCCGCGTCGGACGACGTCGGGCGCCGGTGCTACCGTCAGCGCCCCGCCGGACCCCGACGCCCCCCGCGCATGAGCACCGAGACCCCCGCGATGGCCCAGTACGTCGCCGCCAAGCGGCGGCACCCGGGCGCGCTGCTGTTCTTCCGCATCGGCGACTTCTACGAGCTGTTCCACGACGACGCGAGGACGGCCGCCGAGGCCCTGGGCCTCACCCTCACGGCCCGCGACCGCGAGAAGAAGGTGCCGATGGCCGGCGTGCCCGTGCGCGCCGCGGAGGGCTACCTGCGCCGCCTGCTGCAGAAGGGCTTCAAGGTGGCGATCTGCGAGCAGCTCACCGACCCGTCCGACGCCAAGGGGGTCATCGAGCGCGACGTCGTGCGCGTGCTCACGCCCGGCACCCTGACCGAGGAGGAGGCCCTCGACCCGCGCACGAGCAACTTCCTGCTGGCGCTCAGGCCGCCCACGAAGAAGGAGCGCCGGCGCAAGGCGGGCCTGGCCTGGATCGACCTGAGCACCGGGCGCTTCCTCGTGGCCGACGTCGAGCCCGAGGCGGTGCTCGACGAGCTGGCGCGCATCGCGCCGGCCGAGGTGCTGCTGCCCGAGAGCGAGGAGGGCGCCGAGTGGGGCGCGCGGGTGACGGGCGCCGTGCGCACGACCACCACCTTCGTGCCCGCCTGGACCGTGGAGGAGGAGTCGGCCGCGCGCGCGCTGATGGACCACTTCCGCGTGGTCACGCTCAAGGCCTTCGGCCTGGACCGGCTGCCCCCCAGCGTGGCCGCGGCCGGGGCTGCGCTCGAGTACCTGCGGCAGACGCAGCGCACCTCGCTCACCCACGTGACGAAGATCGAGCGCCACGACCCGGCGGGCGTGATGGTGCTGGAGCGGGGAACGCGACGGCGGCTCGACCTCGTGGAGCGCGGCGACGGGGCCCGCGAGGCCACGCTGCTCGGCGTGCTCGACCGCACGCGCACGCCGCTGGGCGGGCGCCTGCTGCGCGACTGGATCCTGACCCCGCTGACCGACCGCGAGGCGATCCAGCGCCGGCTCGACGGCGTGGAGGAGCTGCTCAAGGACGGCTTCCTGCGCCGCGACCTGCGCGAGGCCCTGGGCGGCATCAAGGACCTCGAGCGCATCGTGGCCCGGGTGGCCACGCAGCGGGCCAACGGGCGCGACCTGCTGGGCCTGGGGCAGAGCCTGCTCGCGCTGCCGCGGCTCGTCACCCTGGTGGCGGGCGCCTACTCGCGCACCCTGGCCGACCTGCGCCAGCGCCTGGAGCCCTTCGACGACCTCGCGCGCCGGCTGCTCGACACGCTGGTGGACGACCCGCCCCCCACGGTCACGGAGGGCGGGCTCGTGCGCGCCGGCGTGAGCGCCGAGCTCGACGAGCTGCGCGACCTCTCGAAGAACGGCAAGGACTGGATCGCGCGCTACCAGGCCGCCGAGCAGGCGCGCACGGGCATCCCCTCGCTCAAGGTCGGCTACAACCGCGTGTTCGGCTACTACCTCGAGATCACGCACACGCACCGCGACCGGGTGCCGCCCGAGTACGTGCGCAAGCAGACCCTCACCACGGCCGAGCGCTACGTCACGCCCGAGCTCTCCGCCTGGGAGGAGAAGGTGCTCAAGGCCGACGAGCGGGCGCAGGAGCTCGAGCGGCGGCTGTTCCAGGCCCTGCGCGAGGCCGTGGCCGAGCGCATCCCGGCGCTGCAGATCACGGCGGGCGTGGTGGCCGAGCTCGACGTGCTGGCGTCGCTGGCCGAGGTGGCCCAGGCCCACGACTACGTGCGCCCGGAGATCCTCGACGACCGCACGCTCGAGCTGCGCGACGCGCGGCATCCCGTGGTCGAGCGGCTGCTCCGGGACGGCGAGCGCTTCGTGCCCAACGACGTGGTCCTGGACGCCGACCGCCGCATCGCGCTGATCACCGGCCCGAACATGGCCGGCAAGAGCACCTACATCCGCCAGGCCGCGCTGCTCGTGCTCATGGCGCAGATGGGCTCGTTCGTGCCG
>CAZPOZ010000569.1:0-2611 GCA_964588235.1 uncultured Planctomycetales bacterium | reverse complement strand
CGCCCGGCTCCAGCGCGCCGCACGTGCCTCGCATCGCCGATCTTGGTGGCGTTGCGGGTCAGCGGTTGTCCACGGGCGGGGCGTCGTCCGAGCCGCCGGTGAGCGAGGGGAAGGGGATGGCGCCCTTCGTGGCGCGCTTCAAGAACAGGAGCGCGAAGCAGGTGTCCTGCACGTCGCCCGGGTCGAGCGTGACGCCCGTCTTCCAGTGGCCGTCCTCGTTCTGGCGGTTGAGGATCTGCTGGCCCATCTCGCTGTACCACATGTGCTTGCCCAAGCGCTGCTGGCCCAGCATGTCCATCATGCGCTCGAAGGCGTACAGGTAGTACAGGTGGTAGATGTTGCCGCTGACCTTCTTCGGGTTGTCGAAGGGGCTCCAGTTGAGGTCGAACCACGCCAGGCCGTCCTGGATCGCGTTCTGCACCTTGGCGGCGTCGGGCCGCTTGGCCCACTCCTCCTTCTTGCGGCCTCCGTCGCTCAGGATGAAGCGGCACATCTCCACCATCGTCACCCCGCAGGCCGTCATGCCGCCCGTGGCCTGGCCCTCGGAGGGATCCTCCTGGCCGCGGATGTAGGCGAATCCACGGCTCTTCCAGGTGGACTTCTTCTTCGTGACCGGATCCTCCCAGGCGTAGTCCGGGCCGGTCTCGTCCTGCTGGTCGAGCGCGTAGGTGAGGATGTCCTCCCAGATCTTCTCCTTCACCTTGATCCCCAGGCGGTTCGCGCTGAACAGCCCCAGCGCCGCCAGCTGCGTGGAGGACAGATCTTCGTCGCCCCCGGGCGGCGGCGCCCCGTTGGGGATGTTGTAGCGCCAGGTGCGCTTCTGCCGCTTCTCCAGCAGGTGGTTGACGAGGTCCTGGGCCCACTTGCGCATCGGGCCCGTGAGCTTCAGCTTCTCGCCCGCCTTCTCGGAGGCCTTCGAGGTCTTGTTCTGGTCGGCGGTGGCGCACACCGCCAGCAGCAGCACGCTCGTCTCGTAGGAGCCGCCCGGGATCGCGTTATTCGTGTCCTGGAGGTACTTGAAGCCCTTCTGGACGACCGGGTCCTTGGGGCTCTCCTTGCACTTGAGCAGCGTGTAGAGCGCGAGCGCCGTGCAGCCGGCAGGGTGCGGGTAGCCCTTGCCCTGGCCGCCGCCGTAGAGCTGGCCGCCCGAGATCTCGCCCCACGACCCGTCGCGGGACTGGCGCTTCTTGAGCCACATCACGCCCTTCTTGATCGCCTCGTCCACCTGCTTGGGCGTGAAGGAGGTCTCGCCGTCGAAGAAGTCGTCGGGCTCCTCCTCGTCGCCGCCCCCGGCGCCCCCGTCCTTGCCCGGCTCGGCGGGCGCCTTCTTGGGGGGCTCCTCGGCCAAGGCCGGCGAGGGGCCGGGGCGGACGAGGGCCAGGCCGATCAGGCCGAGCAGCAGCACCTGCAGCGCGGCGGTCTGGAACGAAGGGACGGTACGGAGGGCACGCATGGCGTCCATCCTAGCGTCCGCGGCCCACCCCGCGGTAGGGCCCCCGCGAGCCGCCCGGGGCCTTGGGCCCGCCGGGGCGGCGCGCTCCACGGGGTCGCCCGGGGAGGGCCTCGCGGGGGCCTCGGGGTGTCGGACCCCCTGGGCAGGGTTGCGCCCATGAACGACCCGCGCCCCGAAGGCCTGCTGACCCTGCTCGGCATCCAGGAGCGCCGGCTCGAACCGGGGCGGGTGGCCTGCGGGCTGAGCACCGACCTGCGGCACCAGAACATCCAGGGCGTCGTCCACGGGTCGGTCACCATGGCCCTGCTCGACACGGCCATGGGCCACGCCCTGGACAGCCTGCTCGTGCCCGGCGAGTTCTGCAGCACCACCCAGATCTCGGTGCAGTACCTGCGCGCCGTTCGGCCGGGGGAGCGGCTGGAGGCGGAAGGGCTGGTGACGCACCGCGGCCGGCGGGTGGCCTACCTGGAGGGGGCCTGCCGCAACGCCCAGGGCGAGCTGGTGGCCCGGGCCCAGGGGACCTGGTACGTGGGGCAGCTGCGCCCGTGACCGTCCGGTGAGCCGGCCCCCGCCGTAGGGGCGCCGGGGGGCCTGGATCCGTAGGGTCGTTGTTCGCTTCCGGGGCGTCCGGGGGCGGCTTCGGTGCTTGGGCCGGGGGAGCGGGGGCCCATCATGGGCCCTCCCGTGCGTCCCGCAGCCGCCCACGAGCCACGAACGCCCGCCGCCCCTGGCGGCCCCGCCCATGGGCACCCCGGGGCGGGCACGTTGGCCCTCACGCTGGGCGCGCTGGGGGTGGTCTACGGCGACATCGGCACGAGCCCGCTCTACGCCCTGAAGCTGTGCTTCACCGGCTCGCACCCCCTGCCCCTGGCCGAGGGCGAGGTGCTGGGCTGCCTCTCGCTGATCTTCTGGTCCCTCGTCTGGGTGGTCTGCCTCCAGTACCTGACCTTCCTGCTCAAGGCCGACAACCGGGGGGAGGGGGGCATCTTCTCGCTGCTGGCCCTGGCCCCCGACCGTGCCGGGGCGCCGGGGGTGCGCCCGCGGGCCGTCGTGCTGCTGGCCCTGGCCGGGGCGGCGCTGCTCTACGGCGACGGCGTGATCACGCCGGCGATCTCGGTGCTCTCGGCGGTGGAGGGCCTGGAGGTGGCCACGCCGGCC
>CAZPOZ010000568.1:0-2640 GCA_964588235.1 uncultured Planctomycetales bacterium | reverse complement strand
GTCAGCGGCGTGCCGGCCCGCAGCAGCGTCTCGCCCCGCGCCACGTCGCCGCCGGCGGCGGCGATGGCCACGCCCGGCACGACGGGCCGGCGGACCCAGACCGCCGGCGCCTCCGGCCCCGGCGCGCGCTCCACGGGGTCGGTGTGCTCCACGGGCACGACCGCGTCGGCGCCGCGGGGCAGCCGTGCGCCGGTGGCCAGCGGCTGGGCCTCGCCCGGGCCCACGTCGTGGGTGGGGGCGACGCCCGGCACGAGCGTGGGGCCGACCAGCGCCAGGCGCAGCGGACGCTCGTCCTCGGCGCCGAAGGTGTCGGCGGCGCGCACCGCGAACCCGTCCAGGTTGCTGCGGTCGAACGACGGCACGTCGGCCGGGGCGAGCACGTCGCGGGCCAGGACCCGGCCGAGCGCCTGCGCCAGCTCCACCGGCTCGACGCGCGGCGCCACGGCCCCCAGGGCCTGCGCCCAGCGCCGCCGCGCCTCCTCCACCGGCACGACCGTGAGGAACTGCTCCTGACGCATGGCCGGATCGTACGCGCCCGGCCTCGGGCGGGCCCGCCGACGTCAGGGCAGGTCGTAGAGGTGCACGTCCACCGGCGCGCCCTCGGGCCAGCCCTCGACGGCCGGCGGCACGAGCACGAACCCGTCGGCGCGCGTGGTCGTCGAGAGCACGCCCGCGCCGCGGGCCGTGAGCGGCTCCACGAGCCCGCCCTCCACGCGCACGCGCAGCACGTCCATGCGGCCGAGCTGGCTGACCACCTTGCGCGCCAGCGGCAGGCGCACGTTGCGGTAGGGCAGCGCGGGATCCCGGCCCGCCAGGCGCCGCAGCAGGCGGCCGGCGAACAGGTCGTAGGCGCACAGGGCCGAGACCGGGTTGCCCGGCAGCAGCAGCACCGGGCGCCCGGCGAGCACCCCCAGGCCCGTGGGCGACGCCGGGCGCAGCGCGACGCCGTGCAGCACCAGCCGTCCGCGCCGCGCGACGATCTCGGGCACGCGGTCCTCCGGGCCCACCGAGGAGGCGCCGGTGACCAGCACCAGGTCGGCCTGCACGCCGACGAGGTCGGTCTCCAGGCGCGGGTCGTCGTCGGCGTAGGGCCCCCGCACGAACGGCACGCCGCCGTCGCGGCGTACGAGCGCCTCCAGCAGCGGGCCGTTGGCGTCGGCCACGGCGTAGCCCCCGGGGACGCTGCCGGGCGCACGCACCTCCGAGCCGGTGATCAGCACGGCGACGTGGGGCTTGCGGACCCCGTGGAGCTCGGCGCGCCCCAGCGCCGACAGCAGCGCCACGTCCTGGGGCCGCAGACGGCGGCCGGCGGGCAGGGCCACGCTCCCCCGCGCGACGTCCTCGCCCACGCGGCCCACGTGCCGGCCGGGGGGCACCGCCTCCGTGACCCGCAGGCGCCCCTGGACCTCCTCGCCCTGCTCGGCCGGCAGCACGGCGTCGGCGCCCTCGGGCAGGGGCGCCCCGGTGCGGATGCGCATCGCGCCGCCCGGGGAGAGCGGGTGGGGGGGAGCCTCCCCCGTGCGCACCTCGCCCACGAGCGGCAGGTCCACCGGGTCGGTGGGGCTCGCGCCGAAGGTGCTGCGCCCCTCCACGGCCCAGCCGTCCATGGAGGCCCGCGCGAAGGCCGGCAGGTCGCGCGCCGCCACGACCTCCTCGGCCAGCACGCGCCCGGCGGCGACGGCCAGCGGGACCGTCTCCCCCGGGAGCGGCGCGGGCCAGGCGTCGATCCAGGCCCAGACCTCGGCCACGTCCGTGCGGGCGGGGAAGCCCCGCATGCGCACGTCCCGCCAGGTCACGGTCCCGGCCGCCACGTTCGGGGCAGGGCCCTCAGGAGCGGGAGCGACCCCCCGCGAGAGGGCTGGCGGCAGGCCCCTGCGGGCCGTGCCCAAGCGACCGGCGCGCTGGGCCGGCAGCGGAGGGCCGATGACGACGACGACGCGCCTGCAGCCTGCGCGAGGAGGAGGAAGCGGCCTGAGCGCCCGGCTCCAGCGTGCCGCACGCGCCTTGCTTCGCCTCCGTGGATCGCGTCGCAGGTCACGGTCGCGCGCCCCGCGTCCGAACCTCGTCGGGCAGGTTCTGCAGCACGCTCAGGGCCGGCACCAGGGCCACCTGCCCCAGGCCGCAGATGCTGGTCAGCGCCAGCGTCTCGTGCAGCGCCGGCAGCGGGGCCAGGGCCTCGGGGCCCTGCTCGCCCGACGTCACGCGCCGCAGCAGGCCCACGGCCTTGTCGCTGCCGACCCGGCAGGGCACGCACTTCCCGCAGGACTCGTTGCGGAAGAACGTGACCACGTTCGTCGCCAGGTCCAGCAGGTCCCGCCCCTGCGCGACGGCCAGCACGGCGCCCGAGCCCAGGGCGCTGCCGGCCGCCTTCAGGCCCTCCCAGGAGAGCGGCGCGTCGGCCTTCGAGGCGGGCAGGAAGGCGGTGGAGGCGCCGCCGGGCGAGAAGGCGAGCAGGGGGCGCCCGCCGCGCATCCCGCCGCCCGGGCCGTCGATCAGCGCGCGCACGGTCGTGCCGGCGGGCACCTCGTAGACGCCCGGCCGCTCGACGTCGCCGGAGAGCGCCACGAACTTGAGCCCGGCGGCCGGGGCGATCCCGCGGGCCTTCCAGGCGGCGCCCCCGTCGCTCAGGATGCGCGGCAC
>CAZPOZ010000567.1:0-2645 GCA_964588235.1 uncultured Planctomycetales bacterium | reverse complement strand
GGGTCCTTGAAGTACATCTCGAGGATCCACAGCAGGTAGAAGTAGAGCGAGATCAGGATGCCGAGCGCGCCCACCCCGGCCAGCACCCACAGCACCGGATGCGCGTGGGCCTGCCCGATGACCGCGCTCAGCACCAGGAACTTGCTGAAGAAGCCCGACAGAGGGGGCACGCCGGCCAGCGAGAGCAGGGCCAGGCACATCGCCAGCGCGAGGAAGGGGGCGCGCTTGGCGAGCCCGGTGAACGAGGAGCCCGCGCCGGCTCCGCCTCCCCCGGAGACGAGCACGACGACGGTGAAGGCCGTCAGGTTCGTGAAGACGAACGCGGCCAGGTAGAAGAGCACCGCGGTCACGCCGGCCTTCACGCCTCCGGCCGCCATGGCGGCCACGGCGGCCATCAGGTAGCCCGCGTGCCCGATGGACGAGTAGCCCAGCAGGCGCTGGAGGTTGCGCTGGGGGAGGGCGCCCAGGAGCCCGAAGAGCAGCGTGAGCGAGGAGAGCACGACGAGCAGCCACAACCAGGCCGCCTCGGCCACGCCCACGCTGGGGATCAGGGCCGCCTGCGCCAAGCGCAGCAGCAGCACGACGCCGGCCGCCTTGGAGGCCGTGGACAGGAAGGCGGTCACGGGGGCCGGCGCCCCCTCGTACACGTCGGGGATCCAGACGTGGAAGGGCACGCCGCCCACCTTGAACAGCACGCCCACGAGGATCAGCGCCGTGCCTGCCAGCAGCAGGGCGTCGTTGCCGGCGGAGGCCACCGCGCGGGCCAGGCCCTCGAACGAGAGCGACCCGGTGGCGCCGTAGACGAAGGCGATCCCCAGCAGCAGCAGGGCCGAGGAGACCGAGCCCACGACGAGGTACTTGAGGCCGGCCTCGGTGGAGCGCACGTCGTTGCGGCGGAAGGCGGCCAGGACGTAGGAGGAGATCGTGACCAGCTCGAGGCAGACGAACAGGGTCAGGAGGTCGGAGACGCCCGCGATCAGCATCACGCCCAGCAGGGCGAAGAGCAGCAGGCCGTAGAACTCGCCGTGCCCCCGGTCCAGCCGGCGGGTGAAGGGGATCGAGAGCAGCACGAGCAGCAGGCCGCCCGCGGCGACCACGGCGCGCACGAACAGCGAGAAGGCGTCCACGGTCCAGGCGGTGACGCGCCGCCCCCCGTCGAGCACCTCCAGGGCCGCCCCCCGGGTGCCCGAAGCCCAGGCCGAGACGAGCAGCCCGAGCGCCAGGCCGACGCCGGCGAGCGCGGTCACGCTCGTGCCGCGCGGGCGACGGTCGGCGGGCAGCAGCAGCTCGACGGCCACCACGGCCAGGGCCGCGGCGGCCACCAGCATCTCCGGCAGCAGCAGGTGGAGGTTCAGGGTCACGGCTCACCTCCCCCCGGAGCGCGCGTCGGCGGCGGTCGGAGGGGCGCTCGGGCCGCGCGCAGCCTGCAACCGCTCCATCAGCGGGCGCGACCCTTGCTGGATCACGCGCAGCATGGGCTGGGGCCAGAAGCCGAAGAGCAGCAGCGTGGCCACCAGCAGCACGAAGGGCGCGCGCTGCACCGGGGTGACGGCGTCCTTGAGGCCGCTCCAGCGCGGAGGCAGCTCGCCGTACCAGGCGTCCTTCACCGCGCGCAGCAGGTAGACGCCCGTGACGACCAGCCCCCAGACGGCCAGGATCGCCGGCACGCGGCTCCACAGGGTCGTGCTCTGCCAGGCCCCCAGGATCACCATCAGCTCGCTGACGAAGTTGGCGAAGCCGGGCAGGCCGGCCGAGGCCATCGAGGCGATCACGAAGCAGGTGCCGACGAAGGGCATGGCCTTCATCATCCCGCCCAGGTCGTCGAGCATGCGCGTGTGGGTCTGGTCGTAGAAGAACCCGATCAGCGAGAAGGCCAGGGCGGTCATCACGCCGTGGGCGAACATGAGGAACACGGCCCCGTCCAGGCCCAGCGGCGTGAGCGAGGCGATGCCGAGCAGCACGTAGCCCATGTGGCTCGACGAGGAGTAGCCGATGATCAGCTTGAGGTCGCGCTGGCTGACGGCCACGAGCCCGCCGTAGAGGATGTTCATGCAGCACAGCACGCCCACCCAGGGCAGGTAGGTGGAGGCCGCGGCCGGGAACCAGGTGAGCGCCAGGCGCAGGATGCCGAAGGCGCCCAGCTTCATCAGCACGCCGGCGTGGAGCATCGACACGGCGGCGGGAGCCGCGGCGTGGCCCGCCGGGCTCCAGGAGTGCAGCGGCCACAGGGGCACCAGGCTGGCGAAGCCCAGGAAGACGGGCACGAACCACAGCAGCTGGAACCCGGTGGAGAACTGGGCCGAGGCCGCCTCCAGGTCGAGCAGGCTGAAGGAGGGCCGGCCCAGGATGCGCGTGGCCTCGGCGTAGACGGCGATCAGCCCCACGAGCGCCAGCGCCGCGCCGGCGGAGAGCACCAGCACGAGCTTCATCGTGGCGTAGCGCTGGTCCACCGTGCGCGTGGTGCTGCCCCAGATCCCGATCAGCAGGAACATGGGGATCACGGCCAGCTCGTAGAAGAAGTAGTAGAAGAACAGGTCGAGCGAGGTGAACACGCCGAACACGCCGGTGACCAGCGCGAGCAGGCAGATGTAGTACTCCTTCACGCGCTTCTCGATGCGGTAGGAGACCATCACGCCCGTGAAGAT
>CAZPOZ010000566.1:0-2649 GCA_964588235.1 uncultured Planctomycetales bacterium | reverse complement strand
AGACGGTCGAGCGCATCATCTCGTTCTTCCCGCCGCACCAGCACCAGACGATCCGGCTGCAGCTCTCGTTGGTGCTGGAGGGCGTGGTGAGCCAGCGCCTGATCACGCGCCGCTCCACCGCCGGGCGGGTGCCCGCGGTGGAGATCCTGCTGGGCACGCCGACGGTCAAGGACATGGTGCTGGAGGGGCGCACGCGCGAGCTGGCCGCGGCGCTCGAGGAGGGGCACGCCTACTACGGCAGCCAGTCCTTCAACCAGTCGCTGGCCGGCCTGGTCAAGGACGGCCTGGTCGAGCTGGACGACGCCCTGGCGGCTGCCGACAGCCCCGACGAGCTGCGCCTGGCGCTGCGCGGCATCACCAAGGGGGCCGCGACCAAGCGCGTGGCCGTCTGAGCCGGGGCCGGGGCCGGGGGAGGCGGGAACGCCGGCCCCCCGGCCGTCGTCCAAGGAGCACGGCGACCGGTCCCGCGGGCGCCCCCGGCCCGGCCCGCTGGTAGGGTGGGCGGGCTCCGCGGGGCGCTCGACCCCGCCGGCGGGAGCCCCTGATGAAGGCCCAACGCATCCGCAAGCTGCTCTGGGGCGCCAACCTGGCGTTGGGCGCCGGCGTGGCCGGCGTGGCCGCGCTGGTGCTGTTCGACCGGCCCGTGGAGGCCAAGGCCGCCCCGGCCTGGGCCACCCAGGCCCTGGAGAGCTACAAGAAGCTCGTGCCCGAGAAGGTGCTGCAGCCGGCCGTGGAGAAGGACGAGATCGAGAAGCTGATCCTCAAGCCCGAGTGGCGCGGCCTGCCGTACTACCCCTACGCGGGCCCGCCGATCCCGGCGAAGGTCGAGGCGCCGACGGGCCCCACCGAGGCGCCCAAGGGGCCCGAGGGTCTCGAGGCCATCGGCAGCGTCTACATGCTGATCTTCTCGCCGCGGCGGGCCGGGCAGACCGTGGCCAGCGACACGAGCGTGCTGTGGAAGTTCAAGGACGGGAAGACCCGGGCGATCAGCCCCGGGGAGTTCTTCGTGCAGAAGGACCAGAAGGGGCGCTTCCGGCTGACCGACGTGGTCCCCCTGGACGCCGACCTCCAGCGCCTCAAGCTGCTCTACGAGGTGTACGACGACCCGGCCGGCAAGCCCGTGAGCACGGGCGAGCTGATCTTCGACAACACCCCGAAGGACACCCGCGACATCGTGACCCTGCCCGGGGACCGCAAGCCCAAGGCCCCCGAGCCGGCGCCCGCCCCGTCGGGCGGCGCCGCGGGGGCGCGGTCGGCGACGGTCCCGGCCGGCGGCGGCAACGGCGGCTACACCGTGGTGGGCCCCGAGAACCCGGGGGGGGCCTCGGGCTCCGCCTCGAAGGAGTGGCGCGCCGAGGTCCGGGCCGTCTCGGCCAACCGCCGGCAGATGAGCTTCGACCAGGGCGCCTACGACTACCTCCGTGGCAAGACCGTCGAGCAGGTGCTCGAGAACGTGCGCACGGAGGACTACAACAAGAACGGCGTGCAGGGGGTGGCCCTGTTCCCGGTGGGCGACACGAGCCTGGCCGACCGCTTCGACGTGCGGCGCAACGACATCCTCATCGCGATCAACGGGCAGCCGGCCCGCACGCGCGCCGACGCGATCCGCATCGCGCAGGCGCTCCCGAAGGACACCACCCTGGTGACGGTGGAGATCGACCGCGACGGCAAGCGGCTCTTCTACGACATCGACCCGCGGGATCCCAAGGCCCGCCGTGCGGCGGCCGGGCTGCGCACGCAGGGCGGCTGAGCCGGGAGCCGGGCATGACCGCCGCCGCGCCGAGCGACCTGGTGCTCGTGGTGGACGTGGGCAACTCGGGCGCCAAGGTGGGCGCCGTGCGGGGCGAGGACGTCGCCGGCCCCGTGCGCCTGCCGGCGGCCGACGGGAAGGCCGTGCGGGAGTTCGCCGGGCCCATGCTCAAGGGCCAGAGCGCGGTGATCGCGGTCTGCGGCAGCGACCCCGGCAAGGCCCGGGACCTGGCCTGGGAGGTGGGCAAGCTGCGCCTGGGGCCCGCCGTGGCCGTGGACGCCACGCATCCGGGCGTGCCCCGCCCGCAGGTGCGCCAGCCCGACCGGGCCGGCATGGACCGGCGGGTGCAGGCGTTGGCGGCCTCGGTCCTCGCGCACGGCGCCGCCGTGGTGGTCAGCGCGGGCACGGCGATCACCGTGGACCTGGCCGGCGCCGACGGCGCCCTGCTCGGGGGAGCGATCCTGCCGGGGCTGACGCTGGGCATGAAGGCCCTGGCGGCGGGCACGGCCCGCCTGCCCGAGATCGACCTGAAGGGGCCCGTGCCCATGCCGGCCCTGGACACCGAGGAGGCGCTGCGGACCGGGCTCGTGCTGGGCGCTGCGGGCGCCGTCGAGCGCCTGCTCGCCGCCGCGGGCGCCGCCGCCGACTCCCCCCTGTTCCTCACGGGCGCGGACGCCCCCCTGCTCGCGCCCCACCTCTCCCGGCCGCACCGCCTGCACCCCGGCCTGGGGCTCCTGGGCGTGGCCGTGGCCGTGCGCCGCCACCCGCCCGGGCGCACCGGCTAGTCGCGCGGGACGTCGCCTGGAGGCTGCGGTGCACGGCACGACCTGGATTCGCGAGGCGGGTCGGCTCCTGGACCCGGCCGAGGGCGTGGACCGGCCGGGGCACCTGTGGATCGA
>CAZPOZ010000565.1:0-2649 GCA_964588235.1 uncultured Planctomycetales bacterium | reverse complement strand
CACGGCCCGTCGGCGCTCTCGTCCCAGACGGACCACGCGCCCTTGCCCGGCTGCTCCTCGGCCCACACCCAGCGCTGGGGGCGCGGCGCCGTGTCGTCGTTCTCGACGATCCAGGCCGTGGCGTGCCCGGGGCCGGCGGGCTCCACGCGGTGCAGGCGCCAGCGCGTGAGCACCAGCGGGGGGCGGCCCGCCAAGAGCGCCTTGTAGGCCGCCTCGGCGCGCTCGCGCGCTCCGGCGGCGGAGCGGAAGGCGAGCGAGCGCAGCTCGTAGTGGAGGTCGCGGTACACCTCCGGCGGGCAGTGCCACTTGCGTCCGTCGCACTTCGGGCACGACATCCACTGCCGGCGCCAGCGCACGACGCCCGCCCCGGAGCACTGGGGGCACTTGACGATCAGCCGTCGCCGCCCGTTCCACCACTGCCGGACGCGCTCGTCCAGCAGGCGCAGCCGCGCGGCGGCCTCGGGCGCGGCCGCCGGGGGTTCGGGCGCGGGCCCGTCGGCCCCGGCGCCGGGGCCCAGGGACGCGCACACCGCCGCCAAGAGCCACGCCGCGGGGGGACGACGCACGGGGGGCAGCCTCCGGAGCCCGCCACAGGCCTCCCGCGCTCGCCCGGCCACGGGGCTCCGTGCGGCCGGCGCGCCCGCCTCCGGAGCCGCGGCGGCGGCACGCGGGAGGCCTTGCGCCCTCCCGCCCGCGCGCCCCGCATCCCTCCCGGTACGGACCCCGCCGACGCCGCCCCGGTCGGGGGCGGCGCCGGCGGGCGATGGGGTGACCAACGGGATTCGAACCCGCGACATCCAGAGCCACAGTCTGGCGCTCTACCGACTGAGCTATGGCCACCGTGCGAGGGGCCCGATCGTACCGCGGAGTCGGCAGCGCGGAAGCCAGGAGGCACCGGGTGCCGTCCTGACGCGGCCGCCCCGCCGGCCCGCAGGCGCCGGGGCGCCCGGGCCGCGGCGCCGCGAAGGCCGGCGCCTCAGGCGTCGTCGTCGGTCCCGTCGTCCAGGCCCTGCGGCCCGGGCCCGTCGGGTTCGGGGCCCGCTCCCGTAAGCGGCGGGGCCGGCGCCGTCGGCGGCAGGCCGCGCTCCACACGCTCCTGCTCCAGGCGGCTGAACAGGTCGGTCACCCGCGAGGCCTTGCGCAGGCCCTCGTCGAAACGCAGGTGCAGCCGCGGCGTCTGCCGCGTGGAGAGCGCCCGCGCGACCGCGGCCTGCAGCACGGGGAGGGCGTCGTTCAGGCCGCGCTCGGCCGTGCGGCGCGGGCCGCCCTCCTCCAGGCACGACCAGAACACCGTCGCCAGCGTCAGGTCGCGGGCCAGCTTGACGCGCGTGATCGTGACGAAGCCGACGCGCGGGTCGTCCAGGTCGCGCTGCACCGTGGTGGCCACGGTCTCCAGGAGCAGCTGCTGCAGGCGCAGGAGGCGGCGGTCGTTCGGCATCGGGGCCCGGCGCGGCGGCTAGGCGAGCTTGCGGGCGATGCTCTCGACCGTGAAGGCCTCGAGCTCGTCGCCCTCCTGCCAGGTGTCGAAGCCCTCCACGCGCAGGCCGCACTCGAAGCCCTCGCGCACCTCGCGGGCCTCGTCCTTCTCGCGCCGCAGGCTGGCGAGCTTGCCCTCGTGCAGGGCCTTGCCCCCGCGCTTGACCCGGATCGTGGCGTCGCGCTTGATCAGGCCGTCCTTCACGCGGCAGCCGGCGATGTTGCCCAGCTTGCTGCTGGCGAACACCTTGAGCACCTCGAGGTGGCCCTGGACCGTCTCCCGCAGCTCGGGGGCCAGCTTGCCCTCGAGCGCGTCCTTCACGTCGTTCTCGATCTCGTAGATGATCTTGTAGGGGCGGATCTGCAGACCCAGCATCTTGGCCTTCGCGCGGGCCTTGTCGTCGCTGCCGACGTTGAAGGCCACGATCCAGGCCCCCGAGGCCGAGGCGAGCACCACGTCGCTCTCGTTGACGGCGCCCACGCCGGCGTGCAGCACCTTCACCTTGACCTCCTCGTTGCCCAGGCGGGAGAGGATGGTCTTGATGGGCTCCAGCGAGCCCTTCACGTCGGCCTTGAGCACCACGTTCAGGCCCTGGACCTTGCCCTGGTCGATGGCGCCCAGCAGGCTCTCGACCGTCGTGGGCTTGGTCTGGGCCGCCAGCTCGCGCTCGCGCTGGCGCTGGCGGCGCGCGAGCACGATCTCCTCGGCCTTGGCGCGGTCGGGCAGCGCGTAGAACTTGCTGCCCGCGTCGGGGGCGCGGTCCAGGCCGATCACCTCGGCGGGCGCGCCGGGGGGCAGCTCGCCCAGCGCGTGGCCGCGGTCGTCCACCATGGCCCGCACGGTGCCCACGGCCTCGCCGGCGACGATGGGGTCGCCCTTGTGCAGGGTGCCGTTGCGCACGATGATCGTGGCCACGATGCCCCGCTTGGGGCTGTTCTGGGCCTCGATCACCACGCCCTCGGCCGGGCGCTTGGGGTTGGCCCGGAAGCGCTCCGCATCGACCTCCACGAGCAGGGCCAGGTGCTCGAGCAGCTCGGGCACGCCCTTGCCCGTCACGCCGGAGACCTCGAAGGCCGAGACGTCGCCGCCGAAGCCCTCGCAGAAGACGCCGTGCTCGGTCAGGGCCTGCTTGACCTTGGCCGGGTTGGCCTCGCGCTTGTCGCACTTGGTCA
>CAZPOZ010000564.1:0-2650 GCA_964588235.1 uncultured Planctomycetales bacterium | reverse complement strand
AGGCGTTCGGCGAGGGGCTGCCCGCGCCCACGGCCTGGCAGCGCACGCGCTGGGCCTCCGACCCCTTCGCGCTCGGCTCCTACTCCTACCTCGCCAAGGGCTCCGCCCCCGCCGACGTCGAGGCTCTGGCGGCGCCCGTCGGCGCGCGCCTCTTCTTCGCCGGCGAGGCCACCACGACCCGCGACCCCGCCACGGTGCATGGTGCCTACCGGTCGGGCCTGCGCGCCGCCGAGGAGGTCCTCGACGCCTGACCCCCCGCGCCTGCGCGGCAGGACGCCGGTGCGCGGCGGTAGCATGCCGGCCCCGTCCGGGGCGGAGCCCCCGGGCGGCCCCCTGCGCCCGCTCCCCCCTCCCCGCCGACATGCGCTCGCGACTCGCCCCGAGCCCCACGGGCCACCTGCACGTCGGCAACGCCCGCACCTTCCTGCTCACCTGGCTCCACGTGCGCTCCGCCGGCGGCACCCTCGTGCTGCGCATCGACGACCTGGACGGGCCCCGCGTGCGGGCCGGCGCCGCCGAGCTGGCGCTGGACGACCTGCGCTGGCTCGGCCTCGGCTGGGACGAGCACCTGCCGGTCCTGGTCCAGAGCCGGCGCGGGGCCGTCTACGAGGCCGCCGCCCGGAGCCTGCTGGCCGCCGGCCGCGCCTTCCCCTGCGTCTGCACGCGCTCCGAGGTGGCGGGCATGTCCAGCGCGCCCCACGGCCCCGATGGGCCGCGCTACCCCGGCACCTGCCGGGGGCGCTACGCCTCCGTGGAGGAGGCCGCCCGCGCCACCGGACGCCCCGTGGCCGTGCGCTTCGACCCGCCCGCCGGCGTCGTCCGCTTCCGTGACCGGCTCTGCGGCGACCAGGCCTTCGACGTGGCCGCCGAGAGCGGGGCCTTCGTGATCGCGCGCTCCACGGGGTCGGCCGCCTACCAGCTGGCCACGGTGATCGACGACGCCGAGTCGGGCGTCGACCTGGTCGTGCGCGGCGACGACCTGCTGCCCAGCACGGCGCGGCAGATCCTGCTGCAGCAGGCCCTGGGCCTGCCCACGCCGGCCCACCTGCACCTGCCGCTGGTCGTCGGCGCCGACGGCGAGCGCCTCGCCAAGCGCCACGGCGCCACGGCGCTCGCCGAGCTGCGCGCCGCGGGCCTGAGCGCCCCGGCGCTGCTGGGCTGGCTGGCGGGCACCGCCGGGCTCGCCGCCCCCGGGGAGCGTGTGACCGCCCGCGACCTGCTGGCGCGCTACGACCCCGCGCGCCTCACGCGCGCGCCCGTGCCCTGCGTGGGCCTGCCCGCCGCGCCCGGCGCCCGCTGAGCCCGGCCGCGCACGCGCGCCAGCGTCTGCAGCGAGACCGAGGCGAACGTGCAGCGCACGTACTCGTCCACCTCGTCGAGCAGCCCCAGCAGGCCCACCAGCGGCGGTTCGGCCGCCGCCGGATCCCCGGCCGGGGCGGGCAAGCCGCCGCCGCCCTCCACGGGCTGGAACACCTCCACCACGTCCAGCACGCTGATCGCCGAGGGAGGGCGCGCCAGCCGGTAGCCGCCGCCCACGCCGCGGGTGCCCACCGCGAGCCGCGCCCGCACCAGGGCCTGGAGCGCCTTGGACAGGGCGCCCGCCGGCAGCGCGTGACGCGCCGCGACGTCGGCGACCGTGGCCAGGCCGTCCCGGGCGCGGGCCATCTCGAGCGCCGCCGTCAGGGCGTAGCGTGTGCTCTTGGAGAGCTGCATCGCCGGAGCGTACGGGCGCGGCCCCCCGGGGGCCGCGTTCATCGCGAGGGGCCCGGCCGCGCGGGGGGCGGCCCGCGGAACTCCTCCTCCGCGACGGGCTCGGACTCGTCGGCGGCGCGGCGCCCCGACCGCTCGGGATCGAGCTCGACGTCGAGCACCAGCCGGGCCGCCGGGCGGAAGCCCTGCGCGTGGAAGAAGCGCAGCAGATCCTGCGAGCCCCAGTCCACCTCCGTGCGCAGGTGGCGGATGCCCAGCGCGGCGAGGTCGGTCCGGAGCTGCACGAGCAGGTCGCGGCCCACGCCCCTGCCGCGGAGGTCGGGATGCACCCCGATCGTGTCGAGCACGGCCTCGGGCTCGGCCACGCCGAACTCCCCGTAGTACACGCGCGCCAGCGCGAAGCCGGCGAACAGGCCGTCGCGCTCGGCGGCGAGCGAGATGCGCACCCCGGTCTCCTCGAAGGCCTCGCGCAGCTTGGTCTTGAAGTACGGCTCGCGGCGGCGGCCCGTGACCCGCGCGTCCAGCGCGATCACCGCCTCGCCGTCGCGGGGCGTGAGCCGGCGCACGACGGTGGTCTGCGCGGCCTCGACACGGTTCTCGGAGGGGCGGGCGGGCATGGGGCTCTCCTTCGTCAGGCGGTCAGCTGGCCGCCGTCCACGCGCAGGACCTGTCCCGTCACGTGGCGGCTCATGTCCGATGCCAGGAACAGCGCGGCCTGGGCCACGTCGTCGGGCGTGCCGGCCCGCTTGAGCAGCGACTCCTCCACCGCGCGCCGGCGCACCTCGGGGGGCAGGGCCGCCGTCATGGGGGTGTCGATCAGGCCCGGCGCGAGCACGTTCACGCGCACGCCGAAGGCGGCCAGCTCGATGGCCGCCGTCTTCCCCAGCGCGATCAGGCCGGCCTTGCTGGCGGCGTAGTTGGCCTGCCCCGGGTTGCCGGT
>CAZPOZ010000563.1:0-2655 GCA_964588235.1 uncultured Planctomycetales bacterium | reverse complement strand
CGCTACGGCCGCGGGCACGAGCGTGCTGGACGTGCGCACCGGCACCTGGGCGCTCTACGACAACCGCAACTCGATCATGCACGAGCCCTGGTGCTACGCGATCACGCTGGCGGCCGGGCGCGCCTGGATCGGCGTCTGGGGCGGGGGGATCGTGGAGCGCGACCTGGCGCAGGGCACCTGGCGCGAGTACCGCGACCCCGACGGGGAGATGGAGATCGACCTGCTCACCGACGACGGCCCGGTCCACGACGTGACCTCGTTCCTGGCCTACGACGAGGGCCTGCTCTGGCAGACCACGTACTTCGGGCTCTCGCGCTTCGACGGCCGCGCCTGGCGCACCTGGGTGGCCAAGGAGTCGGGGCTGCCCGGCGACTTCCTGGTGCACGTGGCCGCCCGCGGACGCGACGCGTGGATCTCCAGCGACCAGGGCTTCGCGGTCTTCGACGGCACCACCGCCACCACCTACAAGCGCGCGCCGGACGGCAGCTGCGGGGTGGAGGTGTGGCGCGGGGGCCAGGTGGTGGAGCGCGCCCGGCTCGCCACGGCGCCCGCCGACAACTACGTGCTCGGCAGCCAGCCCGGACCCAGGGAGGTCTGGCTGGCCACGGGGCACGGGCTGAGCCATGGCATCGCCGAGGAGGCCCCGCGGGCCGCCCCCGGCACGGGAGACGCACGATGAGCACCGGGAACGCGAGCAAGGTCGGCATGCCGGAGGGCGTGCGCATCCTGGGACGCGTCGACGACGCGCTCTCGGAGGACGCGCGCCGCGAGATGCGCGCGCTGCGCATCCTGGACGCGAACGGGAACCTGCTGGCCCTGCCGCCGCGCCGGCCGCGCGTGCCGCACCCGGCCATCACCAACCACGACGTGCTCAACGAGGCCTACGCCTACCCGCTGCCGTCGTCGTTCAGTCGCGGCGTGAAGCTGACGCTGCAGCCCGGCCAGCGGGTGCTGTGGCTCTCGGGCACGGCCAGCATCGACGAGCACGGGGCCACGCTCTACCCCGGGGACTTCCGCGCCCAGCTCTGGCGCACCTACATGAACCTCACGCGGCTGCTCGAGAGCGAGGGCGCCACCTGGCACGACATGGTGCGCACCACCTGCTACCTGCGCGACATCGAGCGCGACTACGACGTGTTCAACCGCGACCGCACGCAGTTCTTCCAGTGCCTGGGCCTGGACCCGCTGCCCGCCTCCACGGGCATCCAGGCGCGGCTGTGCCGCAGCGACCTGCTGATCGAGATCGAGGCCTTCGCCGTCACGGCCCCGGACTGAGAGGCGCCGATGGTCCGCCCCCGAACGCGCGCCGCCCGTCTGCCCTTGCTGGTCGCGCCGCTGCTCGCGCTGTCGCTCGCGCGCCCCCTGCCCCTGCCGGCCGAGGAAGGCCCGCCCGCGGCGCCCGCGCCGCAGCCCGGACCCGGGGCCCCGGCCTACGGCGGCACGCCGCCCGGGCTCGTGCCGTTCGCGGGCGAGGGGGAGCCGGCGCGGCGCTTCTTCGCCGAGCCGCCCGCCTTCCGCGGCCCGGCCGACGCCGGGCAGACCGTGGGACCCGTGCGCGTGGGCGTGATCGCGCCCGCGGGCGGGCCGGACGGGGCCGCGGGGCGGGCGCTGCTCGCCGGGCTCACCCTGGCGCTGGAGGAGGCCAACGCGGCGGGGGGGGCGGGGCCGGGCCGGCCCTTCGAGCTGGTGGTCCGCGACGAGAACGACACCTGGGGCGCCGCCGGCAACGCGCTGGTGGACCTGATGCGCGGGCCGGGGGTCGTGGCCGTCGTGGGCGCGTTCGAGGACGCGCAGTCGCACGTGATGACGCGCCTGCTGCTCAAGCTCGAGGTGCCGATGATCAACACGGCGGGGCCCGATCCCACGCTGACCGAACACGCCATCCCCTGGCTGGTGCGGGTGCGGCCCGACGACCGGCAGGCCGGCTACCGCCTGGCGCGGCGCCTGTTCCAGGAGGAGCGGCGCGAGCGCGTGGTGGTGTTCCGCAGCAACGACCGCTACGGGCGCACGGGCGTACGCGAGCTGGTGGACGCCGCGCGGCGCCTGGGGCACCCCGTGCTGCTCGAGCAGCGCTTCGAGGCGGTCGAAGGCGACCTCTCCCGGCAGGTGGGGGCGCTGCGCGCGCTGCGACCGGATGCGGTCGTGCTCTGGGGCCGGCCCGAGCCCACGGCGCGGGCGCTCAAGGCCCTGCGGCTGCTGGGCGTGGACGCCCCCGTCTACGGGCCCGACCGGCTCGCCGACCCGGCCTTCCTGGCGCCGGCGGGCGCGGCGGCCGCGGGCGCGACGCTGGCCGTGGCCTTCGATCCCGCCCGCGGCGACCCGGCCTTCACCGCCTTCGCCGGGCGCGACGCCGCGCGCTTCCAGCGCCCTCCCGAGGCTCTGGCCGCCTACGCCTACGACGGCTTCGCGCTGCTCGCACAGGCCGTGCGGCAGGCAGGGACGAGCCGCACCGCCGTGCGCGAGGCGCTGTTCCGCGTGCGGACGATGGCCGGGGTGTCCGGGCCGATCGTCTTCGACGTGACCCAGAACAACGTCACGCCGATGCGCCTGGTGCGCGTGCGGCGCGGCGCCCTGGTGCCCGATGAGCCGTAGGCTCCTCCCGAGGGCCCTGGGGGGGCTGTGCGCGCTCGGGACGCTGCTCGGTCCCGTCGCGGC
>CAZPOZ010000562.1:0-2657 GCA_964588235.1 uncultured Planctomycetales bacterium | reverse complement strand
GTCGACCCCGGCGAGACCGTTCGCAAGGAGCGGGCGCTGGTGGCGGCGCCCGACCCGCAGGGGGGGCGCGTGCCCCCGCCCGTGCCTCTGGCCGAGGCGCTCGCGGACCTGCCGCGGGCCGTGGAGCGGGCCGTGGCCGCCGAGCGCGTGACGCCGCGCGACCGACCCTTCCTCGAGCGCTACTTCCGCCTGCTCCGGCAGGTGGCGGGCGCGGGGGCGCCGCGGTGAGCGGGCCGCTGCTCTCCGGAGAGGAGCGGGCGCGGCTCACGCGGCTCGCCTTGCGCCCCCGCCGCCGCTTGCCGGGCGACCCCGCCGGGGAGCGGGTGGCGGGGCGCGCGGGACAGGGCACGCTGTTCCTCGACCACCGGCCCTACACCCCCGGAGACGACCCGCGCTACGTGGACTGGCACGTGGCGGCGCGGCTGGGCGACCTGGTGGTCAAGCGCTTCGAGGCGCCGACGCACCTGGACCTGCTCCTGGCGGTGGACCGCAGCGCCTCGATGGGGGGGGCCAAGGCCCACGCCGCCCGTCGGCTGGCGGCGGCCCTGGGCCACCTGGCCCTCGACCACCTGGACCGCGTGCTGCTCACCTGGATGCCGGGCGAGCCCCAGCGCCCGGTCACGGCGCATGCGGGGGCCGCGGGCCTGAGCCAGCTGCTGCAGGAGCTGGAGCGCACGCCGGCTGCGGGGGCCGCCGACCCTGCGGCCGACCTCGCGCGCCTGGCGCGGCGGCGGCGCAGGCGGGCGCTGGCGCTGGTGCTGAGCGACTTCTTCGACGCCCGCGACCCGACGGCCGGGCTGCGGCTGCTGCAGGGGCTCGGGCACGAGGTGGCCGCGCTCCACCTGGTCGACCCGGCCGACGCCGCGCTGCCCCCGGGCGCCGCGCTGCGGGCGGTGGACGTCGAGACTGGGGCGGTCGTCGACGTGGACGTGACCCCGGAGGTGGAGGCGCGCCTCCAGCGGGCCTGGCGGCGGCGCGTGGAGGGCCTCGCGCGTTGGTGCGCGGCGCACGGCGTCGTCCATGTGCGCGTCGAGGCGGGCCGTCCGCTCTGGGAGCCCCTGCAGGCGCTGCTGGCCCGCGGCCTGGCGGGGCGCCGGTGAGCGCCTGCGGGGCGCTGCTGCTCGCCGAGCCGCGGGCCCTCCTCGCGCTGGCGCTGGCGCTGCCCGTGGTGGCGGCCCATCTGTGGCGTCGTCGGCGGCAGCGCCTGGTGGTGGCCTTCAGCCCCCTGCTGGCCGAGGCCCTGGGGTCCGCGCGGGGCGCGGGCGGCTGGCGCCGCCTGGCCGAGGGGGGCGCCCTGGCCTGCCGCCTCCTGGCCCTGGCCGCGCTGGCGCTGGCCTGGGCCGGCCCGCGGGCCGAGGGCGGCGCGTCCCCGCGGGCGCTCGCGCTGGTCGTGGATGCCGCTCCGACGACGGGGGCGCTCGAGGGCGACGGGCGCACCCGCCTGGCGCACGCCTTCGAGCTGGCGGCGGCCCACGTGCGCGCGCACGCGCACGGCCCGGTGAGCGTGGTCGTGGCCGACGATCCGCCGCGGGTGCTCGCGCAGGCTCGCGAGGACCGCGCCGCCCTGGCGGGTGAGCTCCTGCGCGTCCCGGCCCGGCCCGGGCGCGACCGCGTGGACCTGGCGCCCGCGCTGGCGCTGGCGCGCGGGCTGGCGGGCCCGGAGGGGCTCGTACGGCTGTTCAGCGCGCGCGAGACGGACGGCGACGCGGGCGCCGGCGCGGTGGACGTCGTCGGCGTCGGCAGCACGGCGCAGAACCAGGGCATCGTCGGGCTCAGCCTGAGCCGGGCCGAGGAGGGTCCGCGGCTCGAGGCCACGGTGCACGTGCGCAACGAGTCGGCCGACCCGGTGGAGCGGCGCGTCCTGGCCCGTGTGGGCACCGGTCCGGTGGAGGCCCGGGTGCTCACGTTGGCCGGCGGTGCCGAGGCCGAGGCGCGCTTCCCGCTGCTCGCGCCCCCCGGCGGCGCCCCGGCCGAGCTGGCGCTGGAGGGCGGCGACGCGTTCCCGGAGGACGACCGGGTGCAGCTGGTGCTGCCGGCGCCGCACCGGCCCAGCGTGCTCGCGGTCCACGACGGGCGCGGGCTCCGGCCCACGACGGCGGCGCTGCTGGCCGCGCTGGGCGAGTCGCTGGACGCCGGTGCCAGCGGTGCCGTGGCGGCCGCCGACCTCGCCTCCGCGGCCCCGCGCGACGTCACGCTCGTGGACGGCGCGGCCCTGCCGCCGGGGGCGCTCCGGCCCGGGGCCTGGCTCTTCCTCGCTCCGCTGGCCGGCGAGCTGCCCTTCGGCGTCGGGCCGCCGCTCGCGCAGCCGCTGGTCTGGCGGGTGATCGAGGGGCACCCGCTGCTGCGGGGCCTGAGCCTGACGGGCGCGGCCGTGGAGCGGGCCTGGCCGATCCGCTCGGGGCCGGGGGTCGCCGGGCTCGCCTTCTCGGGCGACGAGTCCCCGCTGGTGGCGGAAGGCGCGCAGGGGGCGCTGCGCTGGATCGCGCTGGGCCTGGACCCCGAGGGGGGCGCCCTGCCCGTGAGCGCGGCGCTGCCGCTGCTCGTGCGGGGGGCGCTGGAGCGTCTCTCGCGGGCCCCGGTGAGCCCGCTGCCGCCGCTGGCTCTGGCGGGCTCGCGTCTGCGCGCGCTGGTGCCCCTGCCCGGCGGCCCCCGCGCAC
>CAZPOZ010000561.1:0-2657 GCA_964588235.1 uncultured Planctomycetales bacterium | reverse complement strand
TATGCCGGCAAGGACATTCACCACATTCATCCGATCAAGTTCGGAGGGAGCCCGACAGACCCGGTCAACATGGTCGCCTTGACTCGCGCAGAGCACGCTCGGTACACTACCTTCTGGAACCGGCTAATGAGGAGCCCATAGCCATGCCGCGTAGCGTGTTCGACGTTTCTACGCTGAGTCGGCGCCGTGGCGCGTCACCGGCTGACATCGAAAGCGCGGAGCGTGCTCTCGGCGCGCGCCTCCCCGCGGATTACATTGATTTTCTTGGGGAGAGCAACGGGGCCGAGGGCTTCGTCGTCCCAGAGGTCTATGTGGTGCTCTGGTCAACGACGGAACTAGTTGAGCTGAATGCAGGGTATTCGGTTCCGGAATTCGCGCCGGGGTTGGTCCTCATCGGAACCGATGGCGGCGAGGAGGGGTACGGCTTCGTGAGCGACTCGACGGGACACCGATACGTCAGTGTTCCCCTCATCGGAATGTCGATGGAGACTGCTAAGCCGATGGGAAGGACGCTTGTCGATCTCCTCAGATCGGCGAAGTGAATCTCGCGGAGAGTCAAGTCAGGGCGGGGAAGGGCGGGGGTGTCAGACCCCCCTCGACACGGGTTCGAGGCCCGGCGTGAGTGGCGTGCCTGGATGCCCTCGCACGGCGCATGGAGCTGAGCGTGGTCTCTGGCCCGCGGTGACCGCCCGACTGCTGCGTCATCTGGCTGGACTGACCAGGACTCACCTGGCGCAGCTGCTGAAGGACAGACGGCCCCACGCGCGCGGGTCTGATCCTCGAGCGCCACCGAGAGCAGATGAGGGGGGCGACCCGGCGACGGCGCGGCGGGAGCCGCAGCGTCAGTTCGCGCAAGGCGGCGCTGGACGCCAAGCGGGCAGCACAAGAGGCGGCGTCGCGCGACGTGGACCGGCTGGAGGCCGAGCTGCGCGAGCCGGGGCTCGGGGCGAAGGAGCAGGCCGGCCTCAGGCGCAGGCTGGCTGAGGCGCGGGCAGCCGAGAGGTCGCTGCGGCTGACCGCCTCGGAGCGGCGGGGCCTGCGTGCGCTCGAGCGGCGTGCTCAGGCACGGCTCGAGCGGGAGCAGGCGCGCGAGAAGCGGGCGGAGGCGCGGACCAGGCGCGCGGGGGGCGCGCCGCCTGCCGCGCCGCCCGCGGCGGCGCCTGCGGCGCCGGCCGGCTCGAGGCGCGCGTTCGTGGCCCCGCAGGGCGCGGTTGCTCCCCCGGCGCGGCCGCGCGCAGGCCGGACCCCGCGGGCGGGGGTGCGACGGGTCCGGGGGCGACTCCCCGGCCGGGGACGCCGCCGCCGCAGAAGCCGGAGGGGGGCGGCGGTGGCGCACGTGCGCCCGAGGGCCTGGCGGTGGATCCGGGGGGCGTGGCGCGCCTCCGGGGCGTGCCGGTGGAGCAGACGCCGTCCTACCAAGAGATCTTGGAGGAGGAGCGCCGGCTGCCCGAGCCGAGCCTGAACCCGTTCCCGGGCCGGTCGAGGCAGTCCGCCGCGCGGCAGCCCGAGGCGACGGCGACGGTTCAGACCGAAGGCCCGTGCTTCGAGCGGGTGCCCAGGGCGCAGGTGGAGGCGGCGCTGGAGGCTGCGCGCTCGCAGCTGGCCGACGCCGAGCAGGTGCTGCGGGTGGCGGAGCGAGGCCGGCAGCAGGCCGGCAGCGCTCCGGTGATCGGGCGGCTGGGCTACCTCGCCGACCTGGCGCGGCTGGTGAGCTCTGAGGCGGAGTCGCGGGTGCACGCCCTGGAGCAGGTGCTGGCGGGGCAGCTGTGGTGGATGTCGGGCTGCGACGAGTACGTGGCGCGCCGGGTGTCGGGGGGCGCGAAGCTCGAGACGCGCGTGCGGGTGGTGTCGGCGCTGCTGGGTGCGGAGCTGCTGGTGGAGAGCGCGTCGGGGCTCAACCTGCTGGCGCTCTGGGGTCTGCTGCCGACGAACGGGGTGGGCCTGATCACGGGGATGCTGCACGTGCTGAAGGTGGGGGATCTCCACGACCGGCTGCTGCGGCTGCTGCAGGAGGCGCGGGAGCAGCTGTTCGGCTCGGATCCGGAGCGCTTCGAGGCGCATGTGGCCGAGGAGGTCGGGGGCCTGCAGAAGGCGGGCAGCGCCTGGGACACGGCTGCGCTGCTGGTGGGCCTGGCGAGCATCGGGGTGGCGGGCTACGCGAGCAGCAGCCGGATGGGGCGCGGTGGGCCCCTCAAGGGCCCACGCGTGCGGGCGAAGCCCAGCGGGGGCGGCGGGGCCCGCGGGCAGCAACCGCGGCCGGCGCCCAAGGTGCCGGCGGCGCCCGAGGGCTCGCCGGCCTCGGGTGCGCCGAAGGGGCGCACGGCGAAGCCGGACGGGGCGGGGCATCCGCCTCCGGCGGCCCCTCGGGGCGGGAGCAGCGCGCCGCGTTCGGCAGCGCCTGCGGGTCACGGGCCCAGCGTGCAGGCGGGGCCGTCGGCGCCCGCGAAGCTGCCGCCGCCGAGGACCCCCGCGGCGCCGCCGGGGAGCGTGGGGAGCCCGTCGGTGGGCACGCCGCCAAGCCCGCCTGCGCAGCTGCCCACGGGCGCGCCGACCCAGGCCGGGGTGCGGCCTGCAGTGCCGGGCGTTCCCGCGGCCCCGCCGCCGGCGCCGCCGCGCTCGCCTGCGGGCGCCGCGCCGCCTCCGCCCAAGCCCCCCGC
>CAZPOZ010000560.1:0-2678 GCA_964588235.1 uncultured Planctomycetales bacterium | reverse complement strand
AGGAAGCGGCCTGAGCGCCCGGCTCCAGCGCGCCGCACGTGCCTCGCAGCGCCTATCTTGGTGGCGTCGTGCGTGACCCCAGGTTGAACCGCGCGGTCCTGGCTGCGTCCTCGGGGCCGGGAGGTGCATCCCACCTGCCCTCAGCGCCTCCTCCGGGGGGGAGTCCGTCCCCTGGCGGCGCGCGCTTCACGCAGCATGCGGGCCAGGGGTGAGCGAGCCCGCTCCCCTGCTCTGGCTGAACCTCGTCGGCCTCACGCCGCGCCTCCTGGCGCACGCCCCGAAGCTCTCGGCCCTGGCGGCGAGGGGGGCGGTGCGCGCGCTCCAAGGGGTCGTCCCGGCCGTCACGCTCCCCGCCCAGGCCACGCTGCTCACGGGCGCCCCGCCCTCGGCGCACGGCGTGGTGGGCAACGGCTGGTACCGCCGTGAGACGGGCGAGGTGCGCTTCTGGGTGCAGGCCCACGCGCAGCTCGAGCGCCGCACCGTGCTCGAACGCCTCAGCCGCGCGGCCCGCGAGCGGGGCCGCGAGCTGCGCGCGGCGCACCTGTTCTGGTGGTTCGCGCAGGGCACGCCGGCCTCGCTGGCGCTGACGCCCAAGCCCTGGTACGGCTGCGACGGCAGCAAGGCCTTCGGGGTGCACGGCCGTCCGCCCGGGCTGGCCCCCGAGCTCGAGCGCGCGCTGGGGCCCTTCCCGTTCCCGGCCTTCTGGGGGCCCCGCGCGGGGCTGCCGTCCACCGAGTGGATCGCGCGGGCCGGCGCGGAGGTGCTGCGGGCGCAGCGCCCCGACCTGACGCTGGTCTACCTGCCGCACCTGGACTACGACCTGCAGCGCTTCGGCCCCGACGCGCCCGGCACGGCGGCGCGCGTGGCCGAGCTGGACCGGGCCGTGGCTCCCCTGCTGGAGGCCGCGGCGGCGCTGGGCGCGCGGGTGCTGGGCGTGAGCGAGTACGGCCTGCAGCCCGTGCGCCGCGCCGTGAGCGTGAACCGCCACCTGCGCGAGGCCGGCCTCCTGTCGGTGCGCGACGGGCCCTTCGGCGAGGCCCTGGAGACCTTCGAGAGCCGCGCCTTCGCGGTGGTGGACCACCAGGTGGCGCACGTCTACGTGCGCGAGGCTGCCGACGTGGGGCCCGTGCGCGAGCGCCTGGAGGCCCTGCCCGGGGTGGCGCGCGCGCTCGCGGGCGCGTCGCGGGCGGAGGTGGGGCTCGACCACGCGCGCAGCGGCGAGATCGTGCTGCTGGCCGAGCGCGACGCCTGGTTCGCCTACCCCTACTGGCTCGACGACCGGCGGGCCCCCGACTTCGCCCGCACGGTGGACATCCACCGCAAGCCCGGCTACGACCCGCTGGAGCTGTTCGTCGATCCGGCGCTGGCCTTCCCGACGCTGCGGGTGCTGCGGCGCCTCGCGCAGAAGAAACTCGGCCTGCGCTACCGGCTCGACGTGGTCCCGCTCGATCCCGCGCTGGTCAAGGGCAGCCACGGCGTGCCGCCCGCCGACCCTGCGGACGGGCCGCTGGCCCTGAGCGACGACGCGTCGCTGCTGGAAGGCGTGGCGGGTCTCGGGGACGTGGCCGGCGCCGTCGAGCGCGCCTTCCAGCGTCCCGCGTAGCCCGCGGCCGTCGCCGGAGGGCCGACGACGTCGGGTGGGGCCACGTGCGATCCGCCGGCCGCCCGGGGGAATGGGGGGGTGACGCCCCCGTCCTGCGCACCCGCGCCTGGAGGATCCGATGGCCCCCCCTGACCGCCCGCTCCCGCTCGCTTGCCTCGCCCGTCTCGTCCGTCTCGCCCACCGCGCTCCGCGGGCCCTGCTCGTGCCGATCCTGCTCGTGCCCCTGGTCGCCTGCGGCGGGGGCAGCGGCAACGGGGGCGCCGTCCAGTCGCCGCCCGTGCTCGTGCGCGTGCTCGTCCTCCACAAGGGCACGGACGCCAACGGGCTCAACGCCACGGTCGGCCAGCTGCAGGCCACGGGCTTCTTCACGGTGCAGACCTTCAACGCGGGCACGCCCCTCGTGGGCGGCAGCGCGAGCCCGGGAGTGGCGGGCCTGAGCAAGCACGACGTCGCGCTCGTGTGGGGGGACGGGCAGCTGGCCGACGGCGCCCTGCTGGGCACCGACCTGGCCACGTTCGCCGACGCGGGTGGCGGCGTGGTCGTGGCGATGTTCCTGCACCGCGGCGCGAACCCGCCCGTGCCGAGCTTCCCCGAGGGTCTCGGAGGCACCTGGGACGCGCTGCTCTACTCGCCCGTGCCCGAGGACGTGCCGCCGCTGGACTCGCCGTTGAGCTGCGCGGCGCTGCCGCTCGTGTCCCTGGCGCCCGCGCACCCTCTCATGGCCGGCGGCGCCCTGGTGAACGTGGCGGGGACCGTGCCCGCGCTGAACCTGGCCGCGGTCACCGCGCCCGTCTGCACGCATCCCTCGGGGACCGCGACCACGGCGGGGGCCACGCTGCTCGCGCGCTGGTCGGACAACGTGCCCTTCCTCACGGTCGCCGAGGTGGGTCCCCTGCACGCGCGCATGGTGGCGCTGGGCGCGCACGTGCCGCAGCTGGCCACCTCGGCGACCGCCTTCCAGTCGTTGATCAACGCCCTGCTGTGGGCCGCGAACGAACTCTAGTGCCTCCGGTCCGAAGCTCGAGGCGGGATGGTGGAGGCCCCAGGGACCAGCGACGGCAGGTGCCGGGTAGAC
>CAZPOZ010000559.1:0-2679 GCA_964588235.1 uncultured Planctomycetales bacterium | reverse complement strand
GAGGGCGCGGCGCTCGAGGACGCGCTCGCCGCCGTGCCCGGGGCCGACGTGGCGCTCAGCCGCGAACGGGCGCTCACCTACGTGGACGGCGCCTTCGACGGCTCGCTCGAGGTGCTGCTGCTGGGCCTGCTGACCGCGGCCGCGACGGCGCTCGTGGTGCTCGGCGTGATCGCGGCGCAGGAGCGGCGCGAACGCGCGCCCGAGAGCCGGCTGCTCGCCGCGCTGGGCTGGTCGCGCGGCGCCCGCGCGGGCGTGACCCTCGGGGAGGGCGCGCTGCGGGGACTTTCGGCCCTGCTCCTGGGGGTCCTGCTCGCCTGGCCGGCGGCCCAGGCCTTCCTCGACCGCGTGGAGCGGGCCAACGGCTACCGCATCCCCGTCCTTCGCCGGTAGCGTCCGCGGGCCCCGGGGAGGGGGCGGCCGGAGCGCCCTGCCTGCGCGCCGCAGGCCGCCCGCCGGGCTGCGCCCGGGGCCACGGCCCCGGACGACGGGTCGACGCTCCGCTACGATGCCGGCATGCGCGCCCGCTGGATCGTCGCCGCCGCCCTGCTCGTCACGGCCTTCCTGTGGGCCGAGCGGGCGGGACGGTCCACCGCGGCCGAGGGCTACCTCGAGCGCCTCAAGCCCGGGCACTGCCCCTGCGCCGAGGGGCAGGCGTGCTGGCACTACCTGCGTTCGCCGCTCAAGGTGCCGCTGGACAAGTGCCGCTGCGGGTGCTGCCTGGCCGGCGGCACCTGCGAGACGCGGGATCGGCCGAAGGGCACCAGCGCGGCCTGCTGGGGCAGCGCGAAGGAGGAGTGCTTCTGGAAGCGCCACGCCGGATCGTGGAAGCTCCAGTGCAGCGAGTGCTGGACGAACGCCGAGTGCGAGGCCTGCGACGGCGACCTGGGGGGGCGCGACCCGAAGGTGGTCGAGACGCTCACGAAGGCGCTGGCCTTCGAGGGGCACTCGAGGAAGTCGCCGCTGTGGATCGTGACCTCGCCGCACTTCTACGTGGTCACCGACCTGGACCGCGTGGTGAAGGTGCCGGTGGACGGCGGCGCCTTCCGCCTGGCCAGCGGCCACGAGGTGGCGCACCTCTACGCCCAGCGCTGCGAGCAGGCCTACGAGGACTTCGTGCACTGGTTCGGCCCGGTGGCCTACGGCAAGCGCATGGCCGTGTTCCTTGTGGCCAAGAACCAGCGCGAGGAGCAGATCCAGGAGAAGTACTTCGGCGGCGCGCGCACCGACATGATCTACGGCGGGGGCAGCAGCGACCGCATCTCGGCCGGCATGGCGGGCAACGGCTTCTGCGCCTGCTACGCCGAGGAGGGCTCCGACCTCTCCATGCACGCCTACTGCCGGCACATGATCGGCCACATCCTCTTCTCGTGCTGGGTGGTGGTCTCCGGGCAGGAGCGCGAGTGCCCGATCTGGGCCTTCGAGGGCGCGGCCTACTTCCTGGAGAAGCTGCTCCCCGAGCACTTCGACCTGGCGCACTACTGCTCGAGCGAGAACACGGCGCCCTCCGGCAGCCCCAAGGACTGGGACAAGAAGGCCCGCGGGCTGGCGGCCGGCCGGCTCGACCCCATCGAGACCTGGTTCGGCCGGCCCTCGCTGGGGCGCTTCTCCTACGAGGACCGCATCCGCTCGTGGAGCGTGTTCGACCTGGCGCTGCGGGAGGACCGCGACCGCTTCCTCAAGGCGCTCACGGCCGTGCGCCACAGCAGCGAGGAGGGCCCGGCCTTCCGCGAGGCCTTCGGGTTCACCGCCGACGAGTTCCAGAAGCGCTGGATCGACCGCCTCACGGGCCGGCGGCCCACGCTGGGCGAGATGAAGCGCGAGGACGACCCGGAGGTGGCCGGGGCCCGCGAGCGCGCCCGCATCCGCGACGAGCAGGATCCGGAGCTGCTCGCGGGGCTCGTGCGCGGGCTCCACAAGGTGGAGGACCTGCGCCTGCTCGAGACGGTGGTCGCGCGGCTCGAGCACCCCAGCGACCTCGTGCGCGAGTCGATCCTCCTCGTGCTGCGCGCCAGCGACTCGCCGGCCGTGCGCCAGTGGCTGCGCACCCAGGGGCTCGCGGCGGGCCGGTCGCTCTCGCGCGCGGGCATCGCGCGCGTGCTGGGCGAGCTCAAGGACGTGGAGGCGCGCGCGGGCCTGGAGCCGCTGCTCTCCGACTCCTACTGGCTCGTGCGGGCCAACGCGGCGCAGGCGCTGGCGCGGCTGGGCGACCGGGCCTCGCTGCCGCTGCTCGAGAAGGCGCTGGCCGACAAGCAGGAGAAGGTCTGGATCGCGGTGGCCGACGCGGTGGCGTCGTTCGGGCAGCGCTCGAAGGAGGCCACGCTGCTGACGACGCCCCAGCTCGGGCACAAGGCCTGGCAGGTGCGCCTGACGGCCTGCCGGGCGCTGATGCGCTACGGCACCGAGGACGCGCTGGACGCGCTGATCGACCGCTACGAGCTGGAGGGCGGGCGCCTGAACCGCGAGCTGCGCGCGGCGCTCAAGGCCGTGGCGCGGGACGACCTGGGCGAGAAGGCCGACACCTGGCGCAAGTGGTGGAACGAGCAGAAGCAGAAGCACGGCGGCGGGCTGCCCCCCGAGCCGCCCAAGCCGCCCAACCCCGAGGACGACCGCTACGCCAAGCCCAAGCCGCCCACGAAGGACGAGCCGCGCTACTACGGCCGGCGCATCTTCTCGCGCGCC
>CAZPOZ010000558.1:0-2684 GCA_964588235.1 uncultured Planctomycetales bacterium | reverse complement strand
CGCATCGCCGGCCGCATCCTGGGCATGGGCGACGTGGTGGGGCTGGTCGAGGAGGCCCAGGAGAAGGTCGACCAGGTCAAGGCGCAGGAGGCCGCCGAGGCCCTCTTCCGCGAGACCTTCACCCTGGACGACCTGCGCAGCACCCTCGAGCAGATCCAGCGCCTGGGCCCCATGCGCGAGATCCTGAAGAAGCTGCCCGGCGCCGCCTCGCTCTCCCAGGACCAGCTCTCCCAGCTCGACGACCAGCAGCTGCGGCGCTGGTGCGCGGCCATCGGCTCGATGACCCCCGAGGAGCGGCGCGACCCGAGCCTGCTGCACATGCAGCGCCGCCACCGCGTGGCCGGCGGCTCGGGCACCTCGGTGGGCACGATCGGCGAGGTCGTCAAGGCCCACAAGCAGATGCAGCTCCAGATGCGGCAGCTCAAGCAGGGCGGCTTCCTGGGGCGCATGGCGGCGCGGCAGTTCACGCGCCAGAAGGACAAGCAGCTCAAGGACCTGCGCAAGCGCGGCACCGACCTGACGGGCTGGTTCAGCCCGCCGGGCGGCTAGGCGCCCGCGCGGTCCCCGGCGGCGCCCGCGCGCCCCGGTCCCGGAACCCCGAAGGAAGACCCGACCATGTCGATCGTGATCCGCATGTCCCGCGTGGGCCGCACGAACCGCGCTCACTTCCGCCTGGGCGTGTACCCCAAGCGCAGCCGGCGCGACGGCCCGGCGCTCGAGCAGCTGGGCACCTACGACCCGCAACGCAAGGACGAGGCCCAGAAGGTGAAGCTCAGCGCCGAGCGCATCCTGCACTGGGTCGGCGTCGGCGCAGAGGTCACCCCCGCCGTGCGCACCTTCCTCAACAAGGCCGGCGTGAAGCTGCCGGCCCGCCGTACGAACAAGCCCAACGCCCGACGGGTCCGCGCCGCCAAGGCGCGGCGCACCGGCGGGGCGACGACCAAGGGCGCCTGATGACCGCGCGGCCGGCCGGCAAGAAGCCGACCCTCGACCAGGTCCTCGAGGTCCTGGAGCGGCTCCATGGCAGCCCGCTGTGCGCGGAGCGGCCCGAGGATCCGCTGCTCGACCACCTGCTCGTGGGCGTGCTGGCGCTGCACGCGGGCGTGGGCAAGGCCCGGGAGGCGCTGCGCAGCCTCTCCGCCGCCTACCTCGACTTCAACGAGCTGCGGGTGAGCGGCACGGGGGAGATCCGCGACGCCCTGGCGCCCTTCGTCCCGGCCGAGCGGCTGGGCAAGGCCGCCTGGGACCTGCGCATGGCCCTCCAGGACGTCTACGACGGCACGCACGGGCTCGACCTCGAGCCCCTGCGCGGTCGGGAGCCCGACGACCTCCGGCACTTCCTCACCCGGTTGCCGAACACGCCCGGCGGCCCCGCGGCCCTGGTCTTCCAGCTGGCCGTGGGGGAGAAGCACCTGGTGCTCGGCCCCCCCGAGACGCAGCTGCTCGACCGGCTCGGGCTCCTGCCGCGGGCCGCGACGCCCCAGCGCGTGCGCCAGGCGGTGGAGCGGCAGGTGAAGGCCGGCGAGCGCCTGCGCTTCGCCTGGCTGACCGGCTCGGCCTCGCGCGAGATGCTCGACGCCTGCGACCCCTCCCAGCCCTTCGGGCAGCTGCTGGTGGACTGCCGCGCGCGCGAGCTGGCCGAGCGCGAGAAGCGTCGCAAGGAGGACGAGCTGCGCCGCAAGGCCGAGGAGAAGCGCCTGGCCCTCGAGGCCGCCAAGCAGGCGCGCCTGGACGAGCTGGCGCGCCGCAAGCGGGAGGCGGAGGAGAAGAAGAAGGCCGCCGCCGAGGCCCGGGCGGCCGAGCAGCGGCGCAAGAAGGAGGAGGCCGCCAAGGCGCTGGCCGCCAAGAAGGCCGCCGAGAAGGCCCGGGTGATCGAGGCCAAGGCGGCCGAGCAGCGGCGCAAGAAGGAGGAGGCCGCCAAGGCGCTGGCCGCCCGCAAGGCCGCCGAGAAGCAGAAGGCGGCCGAGAAGCAGAAGGCGCAGGCGGCCGCCAAGGCCGCCGCCGAGAAGGCCAGGGCCGCCGCGGTCCGGGCGGCGCAGGAGAAGGCTGCCGCGGCGCAGAAGGCCAAGGCCGCCGCGAAGAAGAAGGCCGGCAGGAAGTAGTGCTGCGAGGCGCACGTCCGGGCCGGGAGCGCGCGCCGCGCTGGGCTGGGGGTGCTCGGGCCCGCAGCGGCGCGGTCCGTCGGCCGGCGCGTCCGTGGCAGGGCGCCTCCCGCCGGAGCCTGCCGGCCCCGGTCTGCGGGGCCTTCGCGACCCCGCCCCGGGCTGCGGACCGGCGGACGTAGCCGCAGGCCGGGGCGATGCCGACGCTCCCGCTGCTGCTCTGCAGCCGCTCCCCCCGGCGGGCGGCGCTGCTGACCGCGGCGGGCCTCGCCTTCGAGCCGGGCCCGTCGCCCGACGTGGACGAGACCCCGCCGGCGGGCGCCACGCCCGCGCAGGCCGCGCTGGCCCTGGCCGTGCGCAAGGCCCGGGCCGTGCTCGACCGCGTGGAGGCGGGCCGGACGGTGCTCGCGGCCGACACGCTCGTGGCGCTGGACGGGGACCTGCTCGGCAAGCCCTCGGGCCCTGCCGAGGCGCTGGCGATGCTGCGGCGCCTGCGCGGCCGCTCCCACGACGTCTGGACGGGCGTGGCGCTCGCCCGGGGGACGGAGCTGCTCAGCGACGTGGCCCACGCGCGGGGTCTCG
>CAZPOZ010000557.1:0-2687 GCA_964588235.1 uncultured Planctomycetales bacterium | reverse complement strand
CTGGTCCCTGGGGCCTCCCCATCCCGCCTCGAACTTCGGACCGGCGGCACTAGGCCCTTCCGCAAGGGAGGTCTCGCCCTCCGAAGGACCCTACCCCCAACTTGGTGGCCATGCCCTTGAGCCCAGCGCGTCGTACGTTCCCGTCTGGAACGTGCGACGCGCAGCAGGACCGCGGGCACCACCTCCGCCCTGGCCGGGCGCCCCGGGGCGCCCCGACGGCGCGCTCCACGGGGTCAGGCCCCGGCCTTCGTCGCCGCCTCCCCCGCCTTCTCCTCGAGCAGCTTGGCGACGATGCCCATCAGCGAGCGGGCCGTCACCAGGCCCACCAGGCGTCCGTCCTTCACCACCGGCAGGCAGCCCACGCGCCGGGTGCGCATCAGCGTGATCGCCTCCAGCGTGGGCGTCTCGGGCGTCACCGTCAGCGGGTCGCGCTTCATCACCTGCGAGACGGGGATCGACTCCCCGTCGGCGGCGGCCGTGCCGCCCGAGAGCAGGCGCAGCAGCGCGCGGTAGGAGACCAGCCCGGTCAGGCGGCCCTGGGCGTCCTCCACCGGCACGTGGCGTGCCAGCTCGTAGACCATCAGGTTGGCCGCCAGCTCCACGGGGTCGTCCTCGCGGACGGTGACGAAGTCGGTGGCCATCATCTGCTCGACCTTCAGGTAGTTCGCCTGCCAGCCGCCGCCTTCCGACAGCTGCGCCAGCTCCCAGCGCGCCACCGGCTGGCCCTGCTTCTGGCGGGCCACGATCGCCGCCGTCAGCGCCGTGAGCCGCTCGGGGGGCGTGCCCTGGTGCGCCATCGAGGCGAAGGACTGCAGCATCCAGCGCGCGCCCGTGCGCCCCGTCTCCACGCGCTCCTGGACCACGTCCATGTAGCGCTTGGCGTCGCCGGGGTCGATCCCGCGGTCGGTCAGGCCCTGGCGCGCGAGCGGGATCAGCGTCTCGAGCATCAGCTTCTGCGCGGGGACCGGCTGGCCGTCCAGCCACACCAGGGAGGCGTCCATGCCCGAGCGCGCGGCGGCGAAGAAGTTCTGCCGCGCGTCGTCGAACGACATGCGCTGGGTGATGTCGCCGACCTTGGCCTCCAGGGCGGCGATCAGGCCGTACCAGAAGGCCGCGTTGGCGATCTCGTCGGTCACCGTGGGGCCCGAAGGCAGCACGCGCAGCTCGATCCTCAGGTGCGGCAGCCCGCCCATGACGCCGTAGCAGGCCCGGTTCCAGCGGTAGATCGTGCCGTTGTGCAGGCGCAGCGCCTTCAGCTCGGGCACCCCGCCGCGGTCGAGCACCTCGAAGGGATCCTCCTCGGCCTCCGTGGCGATCAGGATGCGGAAGCGCGCCACGGCCTCCTCGTAGAGCTCGACCACGCTCTGCCGCACCCACTCGCGGCCGAAGTCCACCCGCGGCATCGCCTCGCGCATCGAGTGGCCGCTGCGGCGCGTGTCCACCGACTGCTGGAAGAGCGCGATGCGCGTCTCCTTCCACAGGCGCCGGCCCATCAGCATGGGCGAGTTCGTGGAGGCCGCCAGCACGTAGGCCGCGGCCACCTGGGCGATGTTGTAGAACTTGGCGAACTCGCTCGGCGCCACCTGGAAGTGCGCCTGGAACGAGCAGTTGCACGACTCGACCATCACCGAGTCGTGCTTGAGGTGCAGCTCGTCCACCCCCTTGAGGGCGATCTCGTAGTCGCCCCCGCGCATCTGCGTCATCGCCTTGTTCAGGGCGAAGTAGCGCGGGATGGGGGTCATGTTGTCCAGGCCGAGGTCGGACTTGCGGATCGTCGGCAGGATGCCCGTGAGCACGATCTCGTTGCCGATCGTGGCCGCCGCCTCCCGGGCGCGGGTCACCAGGGCGTCGAGCTGGCGGTGCATCTGCTGCAGGCAGGTGCCCCCGAACACCAGGGGGTCGAGGTTCATCTCCAGGTTGAAACGGGCAACCTCGGTCGTGTAGTGCCGCGGGTCGTCCAGGATCTTGAGGATCTCCAGGATGCTCGGCGCCGGCCTCATCGTGCGGTCCACGATGAAGACCTCCTGCTCGGCCCCGATGCGCCGGATGCCCTTCTCGAAGCGGTCCTCCTTGAGCATGCGCTCCAGGGCCCGCAGGTCGCGCAGCACGCGCTTGGTGAAGGCGCGCAGCTCTCCGGCCTCGCCCTCCGTGTCGATGACCTGGCGCTCGCCCATGGGATCCTCCGTCGCAGACGTCGTGGTCAGGGGGCCGCGTACAGCTGCAGGTCCGTGCCCACCCGGTCGGCCAGGCGCACGCAGGTGGCCAGGTCGGGGTGGCGCACGATCACCCAGCCGTCGCTGAGCAGCGTCTGCAGCCAGTTGCGCCGGGGGGCGCCCACGGGCAGCAGGTCCTCGGCGACGAACCAGGGCCCGAGCTCGCGGCGCAGGCGCTCCAGCCCCTCGATGCGCCGGATGCGCCCCTGGCCCTGCGCCCGCTTGAAGATGATCGCGGCGTTGGCGCGGCGGTGGAAGGGGCGGTCCGTCGTCCCGCGCGTCACCGCGTCGGCCCAGCCGGCGAAGACGTCGTCGTCGCAGGCGTAGTTCATGATGTCCGTGGAGCGCGCGCCCGGGGGGCGGCCGCCGATCTCGCCGAAGACCGCCTCGCCGTCGGCCTTCAGGTACCACTCCATGTGGGTGAAGCCCGTGCCGAACTCGAGGGCCGCGAGCACACGCCGGCCCATGGCGATG
>CAZPOZ010000556.1:0-2694 GCA_964588235.1 uncultured Planctomycetales bacterium | reverse complement strand
CCATGGAGATGATGGCCACGGCCGCCACGAAGTACGACCTGGACCGCTTCGGCGCGGGCGTCTTCCGCGCCTCCCCCCGCCAGAGCGACCTGATGATCGTCGCCGGCACCGTGACCCACAAGATGGCGCCCCGGGTCAAGCGCCTCTACGACCAGATGCCCGACCCCAAGTACGTGATCGCCATGGGCGCCTGCGTCGTGGGGGGCGGGCCCTACGTGAAGTGGGGCTACCACGTGGTGCAGGGCGTCGATCTGATCGTCCCCGTGGACGTCTACCTCCCCGGCTGCCCGCCGCGCCCCGAAGCCCTGATCGACGCCCTGCGCAAGCTGCAGCTGCGCATCCGCGAGAAGGGCGGGGCCACCCTGCCCCCGAGCCGCGCGCCCCAGGGCGCCTCGGTGGCCTAGCCGCTCCCGTCGTCCCCGCGCCGTCTCCCCTCTCCCCCCCTCCCCCCGAGCCCCGGCCCCCGACCCCCGCCGCATGACCTCCGGACCCGTCCCCCCCCCTCCCGCACCGGCCGCTCCCACGCCCGCCTCCGCGGCCGGGCCCGACCCGGTGACGGCCCGCGCCCTGGCGCTGCTCGAGCAGCGGCTGCCCGGCGCGGTCGTGGCCTCCGAGGCCGGGGGGCGGCACCCCTGGATCCGCCTCGCCCCCGAGCGGCTCCACGACGCCTGCCGCCTGCTGCGAGACGACCCCTCGACGCGGCTCGAATGCTGCCACCTGATCTCGGGGGTCGACTGGCCGGCGCGCAAGCCGGGCGAGAAGGCCGAGCTCGAGGTCGTGTACCACCTGGTCTCCTACGCATTCCCCAGCGACCCGGCCTACCGCGCGCGCCCGCTGAAGAACGACGCCTGGGTGGCGCTCAAGGTGCGTGTGCCGCGCGAGCGGCCCCAGGTGCCCAGCGTGATGGACCTGTTCACGGGCGCCGACTGGCACGAGCGCGAGACCTTCGACCTCCTGGGGGTGGTCTTCACCGGCCGCCCGGGGCTCACGCGCATCCTGCTGCCGGAGGACTGGCCCGGCCACCCGCTGCGGAAGGACTGGGAGACCCCCAGCGACTACCACGGCGTGCCCATCGTCCCGCCGGAGGGCCTGTGAGCAGCCAGCCCCCCGCTCCCGCCGCCGCCTCCCTGCTGGGGGGCGCGGGCGACCCGCTGCGCTCGGGCGGCGAGCCGCGCCACGCCTCGGTGACCGAGCTGCACGAGCAGCAGCCCCTCGTCGCGCAGGACCTGCGCACGGAGGAGCTGGTCTTCAACATGGGCCCGCAGCACCCGGCCACGCACGGCGTGCTGCGCGTGGTCATCAAGAGCGACGGCGAGTTCGTGCAGGCGTTGCAGCCCCACGTGGGCAACCTGCACCGCTGCTGCGAGAAGATCGGCGAGAGCGTGCCCTTCGTGCAGTGGGTGCCCTACCTCGACCGCATGGACTACCTGGCCGCGATGTGCAACGAGCACGTGGCCTGCATGGCGATCGAGAAGGCGGCGGGCCTCACGGTGCCGCCGCGGGCCGAGTGGTGCCGCGTGATCGTGGCCGAGGTGCAGCGCATCCTCTCGCACCTGTTCGCCATGGGCGTGTACGGCCTGGACCTGGGCGCCTTCACGCCCTTCCTGCACCAGTTCCGCGAGCGCGAGCGGGGCCTGGACCTGCTCGACCACCTGGCGGGCGGGCGGCTGCTCTACCACTACGTGCGCATCGGCGGCGTGAAGCGCGACTTCAGCCAGGAGTGGCTGGACGAGCTCGACGCCTTCCTGACCGCCGTGGAGCGCCGGCTGCCCGAGTACAACACCCTGCTGCTGCACAACCACATCTTCCAGCAGCGCACCTGCGGCGTGGGCGTGATCGACCGCGACACCTGCGTGCGCTGGGGCGTCACGGGCCCGGCCCTGCGGGCGGCGGGGGTGGACTTCGACCTGCGCCGCGACGCGCCCTACTCGGTCTACGACCGCTTCCGCTTCGAGGTGCCCCACGGGCACAGCGGCATCGCCGGCGTCGTGGGCGACTGCTTCCAGCGCCACTGGGTGCGCTTCCGCGAGACGGAGGAGTCGCTCAAGATCGTGCGCCAGGCGCTGGCCACGATGCCCCAGGGCGAGACGATGGGCAAGGTGCCGCGCGGCCTCAAGCCGGCGGCCGGCGAGGTCTACGTCCGGGGCGAGAACCCGCGCGGCGAGCTGGCCGTCTACCTCGTCACCCAGGGCGAGGACAAGGCCTGGCGCGCGCGCTGCCGCGGGCCCTCGTTCAGCAACATCGCGGTGATCACCGAGACGGCCAAGGGCACCCTGCTGGCCGACCTGGTGGCCCTCATCGGCAGCCTGGACATCGTCCTCGGGGAGGTCGATCGCTGATGCAGCCGTGGCTCGACCAGCTCTGCTCGGGCGGGCTCCTCGCCGAGCTCCCCCGCGGCCTCGTCTACACCCTGGGCCTGCTGCTCTCGTGCACGCTCGTGCTGCTGTTCGTGAGCCTGTTCGCGGGCGAGGTCGTGTGGATGGAGCGCCGCATCTCGGGCCGCATGCAGGCCCGCATCGGCTGCAACCGCGTCGGCCCCCAGGGCCTGCTGCAGTTCCTGGCCGACGGCGTGAAGCTGCTCGCCAAGGAGGACGTGATCCCGGCGGAGGCCGACCGGCCGATCTTCCTGGCCGCGCCGGTGTTCGTGTTCATGGGCGCCTTCGCGGCCTTCGTCGCCGTGCCCCTGGGCTACGG
>CAZPOZ010000555.1:0-2704 GCA_964588235.1 uncultured Planctomycetales bacterium | reverse complement strand
GCCGTCAGCGGCCCGCCGGTGCCCGCACGGCGCGCCGAGGTCGCCCGCCTCGCCGTGGGAGCGCTGCGGCGGGCGCGCGAGGCGCTCGCCCCCGTGCGGCCGCGGCGCGGCGCGCGGGGGGACGGGCTGGCCACGCTCCACCTGGTGGGCGCGGACGGGCGCTCCCGGGCCGCGCTCGTGCACGCGGCTCTGCCGTACTGCGCGGCCAGCCCACCCGCGCTCGGCACCGCCCTTCCGGTGGCCGCCGCCCGCTGGCCCGCGCGCGCCGCCGTGGCGCTGGAGGCTCACGAGGTCGCCGCGTGCGTGCTGCTCCTGCCCGCCCCCGGCAGCCGCGCCGCAGGGCGCGACGACACGGCGGAGGCGGAGCGGGCCGCCCTGGAGGCGCTCGTCCGCGCCGCCCGCCTCGCGGCCCCCGCCGACGGGCCCGTGGAGACGGCGCCGCTCGTGCTGCACCGCAGACGCGTCGCCCTGCCCACCGCCCTGGCGGCGTTCCTGCGCCCCCCCGGCCAAGCCGAGCGCGGCGCGCTGCAGGTGCAGTCGGAGGTCGCGGTGCTGGAGATCGCGGGCGTGCGGCTGACCACGGTCCCGGGCGCGCTCGATCCGGCCCCCGCCGGGACGCCCGACGCCTGGACCGTGACGCATGCGCTCGACCACGTGGGCGCGTTCTCGCCCGCACCGGGCGACGACGACCCGGCCTCGGGCTTCCAGGCCTTCGGACCCCTGGGCTACGCGCGGCTCGAGGAAGCGTGGCGGGGCGCCCCGGCGCCGCCGACTCCGCGGGGCGACGACGCCCCCGAGGACGTGCTGGTGGTCGAGGCGCCGCCCGGGGGCCCCGCGGGCCTGAGCGGCGCCCGCGCGCTGGGACGCGCGCGGGGGGCGCGCGAGCAGGCGGCGCTGCGAGCGTGGGTCGCGGCGCTCCTGGCGCACGCAGGCCGCCAGACGTTGGCGCTCAGCGACGACGCCGCCCGGGGCGGCTGGGCCGGGCGCTCGGGCGTGGGAGCCGACGCCTGCCGCCTGCTTGCCGTGCTCGACGCCGTGCGGCCGCTCCACCGGGCGCTGGGCCCGGCGGAGCGGGACGAGCTGCTGGGCCTGGCCGAGGCGGCCGACCTGCCCCACGACGCGCTCGTGCTGGCGCAGGCGCTCCCCTTCCAGGGCCGTGCCCTGGCCGCCGCGTTCGCCGGCGCGCGGCCCGGGGCCACACCGCGAGGCCTGGCGCTGGTGGCCCGCCGCGAAGCGACCTCGATGGGCCAGTCGCTGCACGCGGTGATCGAGGGCCTCCAGGAGGAGGCCGACCTCGCCCCCCACGCGCGTCTGGAGGTGCTGGCACCTGCCGGCGGGGCGCCGTTCGCCTCCTTCACCTGGCCCGGGCAGATCGGCGTGACCCAGGGCCTGAGCGCCCGCGGCCTGTCGATCTCCCTGGAGCGCTTCGCGATGGAGCCGATCGACGACCGCGTGGAGCGCCGCGCGCGGGCCCCCGCCGAGGTGCTCGCGCGGCGCGTGCTCGAGCACGCGACGAGCCTGGAGGACGCCGTGCGTCTGCTCGCCGACACGCCGCTCGACGGCGGGGTGCGCTTCACGCTCGTGGACGGTCGTCGGCGCGAGGCGCGCGTGGTCGAGCGGTCGGGCGCGCGCGCGCAGGTCCGCGGCGAGGTGGACGGCCTGCTGCTGCAGCGCGATCCAGACGCGCGTCTGGAGTGCTTCCTGGGCCGCTGCGACCCGTCGATCCCGCGCGGCGGCGACGACCCGCGCGCCTACCCCGCGCTGCGCGACCTGCTGGAGGGCCTGGCCGGGCGCGTGCGCGGCCCGCTCCTCCAGAGCGCGCTGGCGGCGCACGGGGAGCAGGCCGGCGCGTCGGTCGCGCTGCTCTTCGAGCCCGAGACGCTGCGCGTGAGCCTGGCGCGCCTGTCGGGTGCGGCGGCAGGCGCCGGCCCGGCCGAGTGGCGCACCTTCGACCTGCTCGCCCTGCTGCCTCCCGCACGCCGCGTCCCGCACGCCTTCCCCTGGCCCGTGGACGAGGTCGGCGAGGTCGCGACCCGGCCGAGCCGGACGCGCGTGGGCGAGGTGAGCCTGACGGACCTGACCTTCGCCTCGCCCGCGCCGTCCGGGCACCCGCAGAACGACGTGATCCACGCGGTCTACTACCGGCCGCCGAACCCCCGCGGCGCGGTGATCGCTCTGCCCGCCTGGAAGGAGGCCTCGCTGGCGGCCCAGGGCTTCCTCGCGCTGCGCCTGGCCCAGGACGGCTACGCGGTGCTCGTGATGCCGCTGCCCTGGCAGGTGGACCGCGCCCCGCGGGGCGTGGGCTCGGGCGCGTGGACCCTCTCCGCCGACCTGGCCCGCACGCGCGCTGCGTTCCAACAGGGCGCCGCCGACGTGGCCCGCGCCGCGCTGTGGCTCGAGCGGGTCGAGGGCTTCGCGCCCGCGCGGCAGGCGGTGATGGGCGTCAGCCTGGGCGGGCACGTCGCCGCGCTGGCCTACGGCGCCTACCCCGAGCGCTTCGCGGCCGGCTGCTTCCTCCTGGCCGGCGGCGACCTCGAGCGCGCCATGCTCCAGGAGAACCGCACCACGGGGCGCATCCGCGCCGCGTTGCTCGAGCGAGGCGTCACCCCCGAGGAAGGGCGCACCCTGGTGGGCGACGTGGACGGCGCGTCCTGGGCACGCCCCGACCGCGCCCGCGGCGTGCTGCTCGTCGGCGCCGAGCAGG
>CAZPOZ010000554.1:0-2712 GCA_964588235.1 uncultured Planctomycetales bacterium | reverse complement strand
CGCGGGGCCGACGACTACCTCGTCAAGCCCTTCGCGCTCGACGAGCTGCTCGCGCGCGCCCGCGCCCTGCTGCGGCGCGGCAGCGGCGCCGAGCCCGTGCTGCGCTACGCCGACGTCGAGCTCGATCCCGCGCGCGGCACGGCGCTGCGGGCCGGCCGCCGCCTGCCCCTGCGCCCGCGCGAGCACGCGCTGCTCGAGTACTTCCTGCGCCATCCCGAGGAGGTGCTCACGCGCGCCCGCCTCTACGGCCACGTCTGGGAGGCGTCGTTCGAGGGCGGCTCCAACGTGCTCGAGGTCTACGTGCGCTACCTGCGCCAGCACCTGGAGGCCCAGGGCGAGCGGCTGATCCACACCGTGCGCGGGCGCGGCTACGTGCTCCGCCGCGCGGACGCCGAGGCGGCGCCGTGACCCTGCGCACGCGCTTCACCCTGCTGGCGACGGCCCTCGTGCTCGCCCTGCTCGCCGCCGTGCGCGTGGCCGTGCGCGCCGCCGAGCGCGAGCGCGTCGAACGCGAGTCCGCGCGCCTGGTGGCGGGCGTGCTGGCCGAGCGCTTCCCCGGACCGCCCGGCCGCCGGGCCCCGGGGGAGCCCCCGACGCCGACGCCGGTGGGGGCGCTGCCCTCGGGCGTCCAGGCCGTGCTGCTGTACGCGCCGCCCGCCGGCAACGCCTGGATGCACGTCCTCCACACGGGGGAGGCGCCGGCGCTGGCCGAGCCGGCCTCGCTGCCGGTGCCGCCGATGCCCGAGCGCGGGCCGGAGGAGCGCGTGGAGCGCCGGGAGGGCCGCACCTGGCGCGTGCGCACCGAGCTCGTCGCGCGCCCCAAGCCGCCCCTGGGCCCGGAGGAGCGCCCTCCGTTCCCGTCCCTGCCCCCGGGGCGGCTCCCCGAGGCCCGGCCCCCCGAGACGCGCCCGCCACGGGCGGCCCCGACGGCGCAGCTGCTGGGCGTCGCCTACGTGGACGTCACTCCCCTTGAGACCGCCCTCGGCGCGCGCCTGCGCTCGCTCGACCTGCTGCTGCTCGCCGCCCTGGCGGGGGGCGCGGGCCTGGCCTGGCTGGCCTCCGGCCTGATGCTGCGGCCGTTGCGCCGCGCGGCCGCGGCCGCCGAGGCGGTCGAGCGGGTCGATCAACGCCTGCCCGCGCGCGCGCGCCAGGACGAGCTGGGCCGGCTGCTGACCGTGCTCAACGGCATGCTGGGGCGCCTGGAGGCCGGCGCGCGGCGCGAGCGCACCTTCCTGGCCACGGCCAGCCACGAGCTGCGACGGCCCCTGGCGGCGCTCACCGGCGAGCTCGAGCTGGCGCTGCGCAGCCCCGGCGACGCGGGGGCGTTGGCCGAGAGCGCGCGCCTGGCGCTGGGCGACGCCCGGGCGATGGGCCGCCTGGTGGGCGACTTGCTCGACCACGCGCGCCTGGAGGCGGGCGCGCTCCCCCTGGCGCTCGAACCCGTGCGGGCGGCCGTCGTCGTGGGGGAGGCGCTCGAGCGCACGCGCCGCGCGCAGCCGCAGGCGCCGCCGGTGGCCGTCGAGCCGCTGCCGGAGGTGGACCTGGCGGCCGACCGGGGGGCGCTCGTGCGCCTGCTCGAGAACCTGCTCGAGAACGCGGTCACCCACGGAGGGCCCGACGTGCGCGTGGTCGTGCGCGCGCGGGTTCAGGGCCCGGCGCTGGCCCTCGAGGTGGAGGACGACGGGCCGGGGATCCCCCCGGCCACGCTCGCGCGCCTGTTCGAGCCCTTCCAGCGGGGCGACCAGGCCCGCAGCCGGCCGGGGAGCGGGCTCGGCCTGTCGATCGCCCGGGGGCTGGCCCAGGCCCACGGCGGCTCGCTGAGCGCGTTCTCGCCGGTGCCCGGGGCCGCCCCCGGCCGCCCCGGCACCCGCTTCGTGCTGCTCGTGCCCCTCTACGCGGGGTCCTGAGCCCCGGCCCCGTCGCGCGCCAGGGCCCGCGCCAGCGCGCGCAGGGCCTGCCCCCGGTGGCTGACGGCGTGCTTCTCCCCGGGGCCGAGCTCGGCCAGCCGGCGCCCCGAGGGCGGGTGGTGGAACAGGGGGTCGTAGCCGAAGCCGTGCGCGCCCTTCCCCGGCCAGCGCAGGAGGCCCTCGACGCGGCCCTCGGCCCGCGCGAGCACCTCCCCCGTGGGTCCGACGACCACCGCCGAGCAGACGAACGCGCACGGGGGATCGACCAGCCCGGCCTCGCGCGCGCGCGCCACCAGCCGCGCGTTGTTGGCCGCGTCGTCGCCCTGCCGGCCGGCGTAGCGGGCGCTGAGCACGCCCGGCTCGCCGCCGAGCGCCGGCACCACCAGGCCGCTGTCCTCCGCCAGCACGGCCTGGCCCAGGGCCGCGGCGGCGCTGCGGGCCTTCTTGAGCGCGTTCTCGGCGAAGGTGGCGCCGTCCTCCTCCACGGGGGGCAGGGGCCGCGGGGGGGGCGCGACCTCGGTGCCCAGGGGGCCCAGGATGCCCCGCGCCTCGTCCAGCTTGTGCGGGTTCGTCGTGGCGAAGACCAGCCGGCGCGCGCCCACGGGGTCGGGCTAGCCCGGCTTGGCGAGGGCCGCGCGCGTGGCTTCCAGCACCTGGCGCACGCCGTCGCGGGCCAGGTCGAGCAGCGCCTGCAGCTCGGCGGCGTCGAAGGGCCGGCTCTCGCCCGTGCCCTGCACCTCGAGGAAGCGGCCGCCCTCGGTCATGACCACGTTCATGTCCACCTCGGCGCGGTGGTCCTCGCTGT
>CAZPOZ010000553.1:0-2719 GCA_964588235.1 uncultured Planctomycetales bacterium | reverse complement strand
AGGAGGAGAAGCGCATCGTGCTGCTCGTCTTCAGCCACGCGCGCATGGCCGAGCGCACGGCGTTGTTCGAGTCGCTCACGGCCGCGGTGAAGACCCTCGAGGGCCGGGCCGCCAGCGTGCTGGTGGAGCTCGACGACCGCGTGGAGCAGCGCCTGCTGGCCGAGCGCAAGGTCGAGGCCACCGCGGAGAAGCCGGTGGTGTTCGTGCTCAACGCCAAGGGGCAGACGCTGGGGCGCCTCGAAGGGGCGCCCAGCGCCGAGACGCTGGTGACCACCGCGAAGAAGCCGGCCCCCTGCTGCGCCGACGGCAACTGCAAGGACTGCGCCAAGTAGGCGCCGGGAGAGCCCGCCGATGAACCTGGCAGCACTCGCCTGGCGCGAGCTGACGCACCGCAGGGCCAGCCTGGCCTCCGGCCTGGTGGCCATCACGCTGGGCATCGCCGTGATCGTGGGCATCCGCTCGGTGGCCGCGGCCTCGCAACGCGCCGTGGCGGTCAAGCTGGACAGCCTGGGCGCCAACGTGCTGGTGCTGCCCCAGGGGGCCAGCGTGGACGACTACCACGCGGCCGACATCGACGCGCCCACGATCCCCGAGGAGTACGTCGAGCGCATCGCCACCTCGGCGCTCCTGGGCGTGGAGAACATCTCGCCCAAGCTCACCCGCCGCGTGCGCATCGGCACGGAGCCCGTCGTGCTCACGGGCATCCTGCCGGCCAGCGAGGTGGCCAGCAAGCCCACCTGGCAGCTCGAGGGCCTGGAGGGGGCGCCGGTCGAGCACGTCTGCACGAAGGGGGCCACGCCGCTGGCCGACGCGCGCCTCCAGCGCAAGGTGGTCGAGACCCTGGGGCAGGAGGAGTGCCTGGTGGGCTCGCGGGCGGCGGAGCGGCTGCGGGCGGCCCCCGGGGGCTCGCTGACGGTGGAGGGGCGCGCGCTCCAGGTCTCGCGGGTGCTGCCCGAGACCGGGACGGTGGACGACGACCGGGTGTTCCTGCACCTGCACGTGATGCAGGCCCTGCTGGGCGTGGGGCCGCAGGTGAGCGCCATCGAGATCATGGGCTGCTGCAACGCGATCTCCGACGGGCTGCTGGGCAAGCTGAGGAACGTGCTGCCCGACACGCGCGTGACGGGCATCGCGCAGATCGTCTCGACGCAGATCGAGACGAACCGGCTGATGGACCGGGTCTCCTGGGGCTTCCTGGCCATCGTGCTGGTCGTGGGCGGCCTCTCGATCGGCAACTTCATGTGGGCCAACGTGAACCAGCGCCGCCGCGAGATCGGCATCCTGCGGCTGCTGGGGGCCCCGCGGCTGCGCATCCTGCTCGTGCTGCTGCTCAAGGCCGTCGTGCTGGGCCTGCTCGGCGGCCTCCTGGGTTGGCTGCTGGGCACCGGGGCGGTGGTGGCGCTCGGCCCGAGCACGCTGGGGCTGGTCGTGGCGCCGCTGCCGCTGTTCCTGGCCCTCTCGGTGGCCTTGGCGGTGGCCGTGGCGGTGCTGGGCTCGCTGCTGCCCGCCTGGCTGGCCTCGCGCTTCGACGTCAGCGCCAACCTGCAGGAGACCTGAGCGTGCTGCTCGAGGTCGAGGGGCTCGGCAAGCGCTACGTGCGCGGCCGGGTCACGGTGGACGCGCTCCAGGGGCTCAGCTTCCAGGTGCCCGAGGGGGCCTTCGTGACGGTCACGGGCCCGAGCGGCTCGGGCAAGACCACGCTGCTGCTCACCCTGGCGGGGCTCCTGACGCCCACGGCGGGCCGCATCTCCTTCCGCGGCCAGGGGCTCGAGGGGTGCTCGGACGGGGCCTGGGCGGCGTTCCGCCGGCGGAACCTGGGCTTCGTCATGCAGAGCTTCAGCCTGGTGCCCTACCTGACGGCCGAGGAGAACGTGGCGCTCCCCCTCTCGCTCTCGGGCACGGCCAAGGACGAGCAGCGCGAGCGGGCGCGGCTGCTGCTCGAGCGCGTGGGCCTCTCCGACCGGGCCACGCACCTGCCCCGCGAGCTCTCGGCGGGGCAGCAGCAGCGCGTGGCCATCGCGCGCGCGCTGGCCAACGAGCCGGCGCTGGTGCTGGCCGACGAGCCCACGGGCAACCTCGACCCGGGCCTGGCCCGCGAGGTGCTGGGCCTGCTCCAGCGCCTGAACGCCGAGCAGGGGCTCGCGCTGCTCATGGTCACGCACAGCCCCGAGGCCGCCGCGCTGGGCTCCCGGCGCCTGCACCTGGAGGCCGGCCGGCTGGTGGGGTAGGGGCGGGGGCGCGCGGCCGGGCCTCGACGCCGCTCAGACGTTGAGGATGTGGATCGCGTGCTTGTGGACCGCCTCGGCCGCCTCCATCAGGCTCTCGGGCCACGTCGGGTGCGCGTGCACGGTGAGCGCGACGTCCTCGCTGGTGGCGCCCAGCTCGATGGCCAGCGCGGCCTCGGCGATCAGGTCGGAGGCCTGGTAGCCCACCGCCGCGACGCCCAGCAGCTCGTCGGTCTTGGCGTCGGCGATCATCTTCACGAAGCCCTCCGTGGCGCCCACGCTCATCGCCCGGCCCAGCGCCGTGAAGGGGAACTTGCCCACCTTCACCTCCAGGCCCTTGGCCTTGGCCTCGTGCTCCTGCAGGCCCACGGTGGCGATCTCGGGGTGGGTGAACACGGCCGAGGGCATGGCCCGCACGTCGTAGACCGTGCCCTTGCCCGCGGCGTGCTCGGCGGCCACGATGCCCTCCTTGCTGGCCTTGTGCGCCAGCCAGG
>CAZPOZ010000552.1:0-2724 GCA_964588235.1 uncultured Planctomycetales bacterium | reverse complement strand
ATCACGACCTCGGCGGCGACGCGCCGCGCGCCGGCCTGGAGGTCGACGGCGAGCCCGGTGTCGGCCACGACCGCGAGGTCGGGCGCCGCCCGCACGCCCGGGAGCAGCGCCCGGCCCATCTTGCCCGCGGCGCCGGAGAAGAGCACACGCAGCCTGGGCATGGCAGCCGGCCTCAGCCCCGCCCCAGGCGCCGCGCCAGACGGTGGACGGCGCCCACCTGCCCGGAGGTCTCCAGCGACCCCGGGCGCGCCCGACGGACCTCGGCGATGGCGGACTCGGCGTCGAGCCCCTCCACGACGAGCACCGCAGCCAGCACCGTGCCCGTGCGCCCGATGCCGGCGAAGCAGTGCACGGCCACCGGCACGTCGCGCCCGAGGCGTTCGCTCACCCAGCCGGTCACGCGCAGGAGGTCGTCTTCCGTCGGCGTGCCGAAGTCCGGGATCGGCACGTGCAGCAGGTCGAGGCCGGCCGCCTCGGGGGCGCCGGGGGGCGGCGCCTCGGTGAGCGACACGACGGCGCCGATGCCGTGGGCGCGCAGCAACGGCCAGGCGGCGGGTCCGGGCAGGCCCATGCCGGCCAAGCGGCCCGGCCGCACCCAGCCGAAGTTCTTGAGCATCGGGTCATGCTCCCCCGCCCGCTCCGGCCGCGCATGAAAAAAGGACGCCGGGGCCGGGCCCACGGCCGCGGCGGGCGCGAGGTGCAGCGCCAGCGCCAACGCGCCGACGAGCGTGGCCGCCCACGGTCCCAGCGCCTCCGCCCCGTGGCTCGCGAGCAGGGCGCCCAGGGCCACCAGGGCTCCGTAGCGCAGGGCCACGCGGGGAGCGGAGCCTCCGCGCCGCGCCAGCCGCTGGTAGGGATGGTCGCGGTGGGCGGCGCCGAGCGGGACGCCCCGGCGGAGCTTCACCAACAACCCGGCGCCCACGTCGAGGGCCCCGGGCAGCACGAGCGCCCCGGCCACGGGCCAGGGCAGCGCCTGCCCGCCGCCCGCCGCGGGCGACAGGGCCGAGGAGGCCACGACGAAGCCCAGCAGGTGCGTGCTGCCGTCGCCGGGGAACAGCCGGGCCGGCGGCACGTTGAGCAGCGCCGGCCCCACGAGGGCGCCCAGCGCGGCGGCCGCCAGCGCGCCGCCCCCCCAGCCGGCGCCGCCTCCCGCGGCCACCGCCAGGGCCGGCGCGCAGGTGGCCACGGTGAGCAGGTCGATCCCGTCCAGGAAGTTCACCACGGTGACCACGATCACGATCCACAGGACCGTGAGGAGCGGGGCCCACGGCCCGGCCGCGAGGTCGGCGAAGCCGTGGCCGCCCTGCCCGGACCAGCTCAGGCCCAGCGCCGTGGCCAGGCCGGCCAGGGCCAGCTGCCCGACGGCCTTGGCGCGCGCGGACAGGCGCCAGCGGTCGTCGGCCAGCCCCAGCAGCAGGAAGCCCAGCGCCGGCAGGCCGTAGGCCAGCAGCCCGGCGGACGGGGCGCCGGCGACGAGCGCGCCCACGAGGCCCAGCAGGAGGGCCGGCCCCAGGGCCAGCCCGCCGCTGCGGGGCACCGTGCCCTGGTGGACCTTGTGGGGCGCGGGGACGTCGAGCAGCCCCAGCCGCGGCGCCGCGCGCACCGCCAGGGCGGCCAGGGGCAGCGAGGCCGCCGCCGCGGTCAGCAGGGCCGGGAGCCGCGCGTCCATGGACGCTGGTGTACCCGCCCCGGAGGCGGGCCGCCGGGGGCGGGCGGAGCCGAAACCGGATCGCCCCCCGCGGGTACGACCGCTCGTCCGCCCGGCTGGGGGCGGACGAGGAGCCGACATGGGCCGACAGCTCGAAGGGCAGGCCGCGATCGGGCACCTGCTGCGGCGGGCGGGCTTCGGGCCCGGCCCCGGCACGCAGGCCGTCGAGCAGGCGCCCTCGTACGAGGCGGCCGTGGAGCTGCTGCTGGCCGACCTCCGGGCGCCGGGTCCGGCGATGCCCCCCGACCTGGATCCCTACCGGCCCGGGGCGATCCAGCGGGCGTGGCTCGGGCGCCTGCTCTCGGGCGCGCAGCCCCTGGCCGAGCGCTTGACCCTCTTCTGGCACGGGCACTTCGCCACCTCCCAGGGCAAGGTGGCCGACGGGCTGCTGCTGTGGCGCCAGATGGAGCTGCTGCGGGGGCTGGGCGCCGGGCCGTTCGGCGCGCTGCTGCTGGCGGTGAGCCGGGACGTGGCCATGGTGCGCTGGCTCGACGGCAACGCCAACCGCAAGGGGCACCCGAACGAGAACTACGCGCGCGAGCTGCTCGAGCTCTTCGCCCTCGGGCGCGGCGCCTACGACGAGCGCGACGTGCGCGAGCTGGCCCGCGCCTTCACGGGCTGGGGCAGCCGCCACCACGAGTTCGTCTTCTCGGCCGCCTTCCACGACGACGGCGAGAAGTCCTTCCTGGGCCTGACCGGCCGCGTGGGCGGGGAGGCCGCGGTCGCGCACGTGGCGGCGCATCCAGCCTGCGCGCCCTTCCTGTGCGCCAAGCTGCTGCGGGCCTTCTCGCACCCCGAGCCGACGCCGGCCGAGGTGGACGGGCTGGCCCGCGTCTGGAGGGCGACCGACGGCGACGTCGCTGCGGTGCTGCGGGCGCTGTTCCTCTCGCCGGCCTTCCGGGACGAGGCGCGCCGACGGGCGCTCGTACGCGGCCCCGTGGAGTTCCTCGTGGCCGCCGCCCGCAGCCGCGACCTCGCCGCGCTCCCCGAGGAGGTCCTGGCCGCCTCGGACCGCC
>CAZPOZ010000551.1:0-2729 GCA_964588235.1 uncultured Planctomycetales bacterium | reverse complement strand
GCGTCTGCGCATCCTGCACACCTCCTCCGCGAGGGAGGGGCAGATCTACGTGCCGCTGGTGAACACGCTGCTGATGGTGGCCTGCGTGCTGCTGGTGCTCGGCTTCAAGCGCAGCGACGACCTGGCGGCGGCCTACGGCGTGGCGGTCACCGGCGCGATGATCGCCACGGCGCTGGTCTACGGCGTGGTGGCGCGCCGGCGCTGGGGCTGGTCGCGGCTGAAGGTCGCACCGCTGGTGGCCGGCTTCCTGGTCTTCGCGGGCGCCTTCTTCGCCTCGAGCCTGCTGAAGATCCTCGACGGGGGCTTCATCCCCCTGCTGCTCGCCGCGGGGGTCTTCGTGCTGATGGACACCTGGAAGCAGGGCCGCCAGCACCTCATGCGCCGCTTCGCCGAGCGCACCCTGACGGTGGACGCCTTCGTGGCCGAGCTGAAGGGGTCGTCGCTGCACCGGGTGCCGGGCAACGCGGTGTTCCTCTCGTCCTCGCCCTCGATGGCGCCCGTGGCGCTGTTGCACCACGTGCGTCACAGCCGGGTGCTGCATCAGCGCGTGATCCTGCTCTCCTTCGTGACCAGCGACGTGCCGGCGGTGCCCGAGGCCGAGCGCGTGCGGCTGGAGGACCTGGGCGCGGGCATGTGGCGCGCCACGATCCTCCGGGGCTTCATGGAGAGCCCCAACGTGGTGGACGCGCTGCGTTGGCTGGCGGGGCAGGGCATGGCGCTGCTGCCGGAGGCCTGCACCTTCTACCTCTCGCGCGAGACGCTGCTCACGGGCGGGCCCTCGCCGCTGGCGCCGTGGCGCAAGCGGCTCTTCGCCTTCGCGGCGCGCAACGCGCAGACGCCCGCGACCTTCTTCGGGCTGCCGCCCTCGCAGGTCGTCGAGCTGGGCGCGCAGGTGGACCTGTAGGCCCAAGGGGCCGTAAGGGGCCGCGCCGCGCTGCGCGGGCCGGGGGCCACGGTCCGACGACCTGCTGTCCGGCCCTGTGAGCCCGTGCCGGTACACTCCGCCCTCGATGGGAGGGTCCGCGTGCGCGCGCTGAAGCACCTGGCCACTCGGCGGGACGAGCTGGTGCTCGTCTGCTTCGCCCTGGCCGGCACCTTCGGCCTGTGGGCCTGCCGCACGGGCGGGCCGTGGCGGCCGCACCTGCGCGCGTTCCTCTTCGCGATCGGGCTGCTGCTCGTGGCGGCCTGCCTGCAGAGCGTTCGCGGCGGCCGCTGGGCGCTGCTCCACGCCCTGGCCGCGTTGCTGCGCCTGGGCGGGGGGCTCGCCCTGTTGACGGGCGCTTGGCGCATGCTGGCGGGCGACGGCCGGCCGGCTCCGCTCATCGACTACGCCATCTGCTACCTCGTGGGCGAGGCGCTCCGCCTGGGGCTCCAGGCGGTCGAGCTCACGCGGAGGACGGAGCGTCCCCGCAGGCGGCGCGCAGCGCGCGCGGGCCGCTGATCGGCGCCTGCGGGAACTGCCCTGGGGTCGACGACGGCGCGAGGCCCGCCGGCAGGGGCCCGAGCGCCCTCGGGCACCCTCCCTCCAGGCCTGGCCTGCCTCCCTGCCTCCCCGAGCACCGACCGTCTCGTCACCCGCAGCCGGCACGCGGGCCCCGCCGCCCGGGGTGACCTCCCCGTCGTCAGCCGCTCGCGTCGGGGGCCGCGCGCTCGAAGACCACCGTGGGCGCGCCCCTGTAGAGGGTCTCGCGCACCCGGACGTAGCCACACTTGGCGACGACCCGCTGCGACGCGGCGTTCTCGGGGGCGACCAGGCACGCCGTGCGAGGCACGCGCAGCACGCGGTCGGCCCAGCCGAGCACGCAGCCGAGGGCCTCGGTGGCGTAGCCGCGGCCGTGGGCCCAGGGCACCAGCGCGAAGCCCGCCTCGGGCAGGCCGAGCGGCGGATCGAGCTCGCGACGGAAGTCCGCGAGCCCGGCCTCTCCCACGAAGCGCCCCGACTGCCGCTCCCGCACGGCGAAGTAGCCGTAGCCGAGCAGGTCCCAGTGCCCCACGTAGGCGAGCAGGCGCAACCAGGAGGCGCTCCGGGTCGAGGGCGTGCCTCCGATGAAGCGCGTGACCAGCGGCTCGGCCCACAGGGCGGCGCTCTCCTCGGCATCCGCCAGGGTGGGGGGGCTCAGCACGAGGCGCTCGCTGGTCAGCACGGCTGGATCGGCCCTCCCCACCACGGCAGGGGCCGGGCCAGGCCGGCGACCGCCCGGAGGTGCTGGATCCGGTGGCCGTCGAGGCCGCCGGTCCGGGCGCAGCGGGGCTCGTCGAGCCGCTCTGCCCCCGGGGCGAGCGAGGTGCACATGCACGGCAGGGTAGCGCGCCCGCGCCGAAGTGGGGGCAGGTCGCAGGCTGCCGACGAGAGGCGAGCCGCGGCGCGGAGCCCGGCAGCGGCCGCCCCGCCACACCCTGGAGGCCCCCGGCGTCGAGGCCCGTCGCGCGCCGCGGCGGCGGCCTGCCCAGACGCCGCGAAGGAGATGGTAGCGGCGACTGGACTTGAACCAGTGACCTCAGGCTTATGAAGCGCGAGTTCGGGTTCTTCCAATCGTGACCTACGGCTAGCACGCGGTCCGGCGGGGTCCTGCTGCTCCGACCTACGGCCACCGTGGACGTAGGCACACCCACGGGAACCGGGCGCTCCCCCGCCGTCAAGGTGCCGGTTGACAACCCCCGCCACGGTGTTACCCGCGTGCGCGTACGCGCACGCGGGCGCGAGGGGAGAGTGTCGTTACCCGTACGCC
>CAZPOZ010000550.1:0-2737 GCA_964588235.1 uncultured Planctomycetales bacterium | reverse complement strand
CGTTCCCGGGCCCCAACGCCGCCGCCCGCGCCGCCGCCGTGGCGGCCGCGGCGCGCGCGCTGGGCGACGCCGGCCCCCCGGGCCTGGTGGACCTCACGCCGGCCTACGCCTCCCTGCTGCTGACCTTCGACCCGGAGCGCCTCGAGCCGGCCGAGGCCGAGCGCGCCGTGCGCGCGCGGCTCGGCGGACCGGCGGGGCCGCCGGGCGCGCCCGGGCCGCTGCACGAGCTGCCCACCTGCTACGACGGTCCCTGCGCGCCCGACCTGGAGGAGGTCGCGCGCCTGCTCGGCCTCCCCCGCGACGAGGTCGTGGCGCGGCACGGGGCCCCCGAGTACGTCGTCGCCTTCCTCGGCTTCTCGCCCGGCTTCCCCTACCTGCTGGGCCTCTCCCCCTCGCTCGCCACGCCCCGTCTCGCCCGCCCGCGGGCGCGCGTGCCGGCGGGCAGCGTGGCGGTGGCCGGCGGGCAGGCGGGCGTGTACCCGCGCGAGACGCCCGGCGGGTGGCGTCTGATCGGGCGCACGCCGCTCCCGCTGTTCGACCCGGGGCGCTCCCCGCCGGCCCTGCTCGCGCCCGGCGACCGCGTGCGCTTCACGCGCATCGCCCACGCCGCGCACCCGGAGGCCGGGCAGGGGCTCGCGCCATGAGCGCCTGCGCGCTGGTCGTGCTCGAGCCGGGCCTGCTGACGACCGTGCAGGACCTGGGGCGGCCGGGGCGCTCCGCCCTGGGCGTGGCCCCGAGCGGCGCGGCCGACCCGCTCTCGCTCGTGCTGGCCAACCGCCTCGTGGGCAACCCCGACGGGGCGGCGGCCCTGGAGACCACGCTGACGGGCGCGGCGCTGAGGTCCGAGGGGCCGTCGCTCGTGGCGCTGACAGGCGCGCCCACGGCCGCGGTCGTGGAGGGCCCCGGCGGCGCAAGGCCGGTCCCCTTCGGCGCGCCCGTGCCGCTCCGGCCGGGGGAGGTGCTGCGCCTCTCCCGGCCGGGCTGGGGGGTGCGCGGCTACGTGGCCGTGGCCGGAGGGCTCGCCGTGCCCCCCACGCTGGGCAGCGCCTCGACGCAGGTGGCCGCCTCCCTGGGCGGCACCGGCGGAGGGCCGCTACGCGCGGGCGAGCGGCTGCCGGTGGGCATCCCCACGCAGGCTCCCCATGCGGCGCTGCGGCCGGCCGAGGCTGCCGAGGTCGCCACGCGGCTGCGGCGCCCCCGCGTGCGGGCCACGCTGGGGCCGCACGCGGGCCTGTTCGCGGCCCCGGCGCTGGCGACCCTGTGGAGCGCGGCGTTCACGGTGCTGGACCGCTCCGATCGCACGGGCCTGCGGCTCCAGGGCCCGGCCGCGCCGCCCCCGGGCGCGGGGGTGCTGACCACGGAGGGGTTGCCGGTGGGCGCCGTCCAGGTGGCCGGCGCGGGCGAGGCGCTCGTGCTGCTCGTGGACGGCCCCCCCACCGGGGGCTACGCCTGCCCGCTCTGCGTGGCCGCGGTGGATCTCCCGCGCCTGGGCCAGGCGCGGCCCCACGAGACGCTGGGCTTCGAGCGCGTCGAGCCGCTCGAGGCCCTGGAGGCCTGGCGCGCCCAGCGGCGCTGGCTCGACGCCCTGCGCGCGCCCGTCGCCGCGCCCCCGCGCGGCCCGGAGGCCCGGCCGGCATGAGGCCCCCCGTCTCCCTGGACCTCAACGCGGACGTGGGCGAGGAGCCCGAGGCCCTGGCCAGCGGGCGGGAGGAGCGGCTGCTCGCGGAGGTCACGTCGGCCAACGTGGCCACGGGCGGGCACGCGGGCGACGAGACGAGCATGCGCGCGCTCGCGCGCCTGTGCAGGGCCCACGGCGTGGCGCTGGGAGCGCACCCCGCCTACCCCGACCGCGCCGGCTTCGGCCGCAGCCCTCCCCGGCGGGCCCACCCCGGGCTCGAGGCGGAGCTGCGTGAGCAGCTGTCCACCCTGGCCCGCGTCGCTCAGGAGCAGGGCCTGCCCCTCTCGCACGTCAAGGCGCACGGAGCGCTCTACCACGAGGCCTCGCGCGATCCGGGGGTCGCCGCGGCCCTCGCGCGCGCGGCCCGGGCGGTGGCGCCCGGGGCGCTGCTGGTGGCCGAGGCCGGGTCGGAGGCGCTGATCGCCTTCCGGCGCGCGGGGGCGCGCACGTTGGCGGAGGCCTTCGCCGACCGGCGCTACGGGCCCGACGGCACGCTCGTGCCACGGGGCGCCGCCGGCGCGCTGATCACGGACCCCGGGGAGGCCGCGGCCCAGGCGCTGTCGATCGCCCTCCGCGGCCAGGTCGGCACGCTGGGCGGGCGCACGCGCCCCCTGGTCGCCGAGACCCTGTGCGTCCACGGCGACACGCCCGGCGCGCCGGCCTTGGCCCGGGCCGTACGCGAGGCGCTCGAGCGCTCCGGCGTCCGCTGCCGGGCCCCGCGCGGCTGAACCGCGGCGCCCCGTCGCGCGCGTCGCCCGCTGCCGCCGGCAGCCGTCGCCGCGCCGCAAGAGAACGGGCCCGGCGGGATGCGTCCCGCCGGGCCCGTGAGAGCTGCGTGTGCGCCCGATGCCGCGAGGCTCGCGATGCCGCGGAGCTCGCGGTGCCGAGCGCAGGGGCGCCCGAAGGCGCCCCGATCAGCGGCTACCAGCGGTTGCCGCGGCCACCGCCGCCGCCACCACCGTAGCCACCACCGCCGCCGCCGCCGCCGCCGTAGCCGCCGCCGCCACCACCGTAGCCGCCGCGGCCACCGCCGCCGCCGCCACCGAAGCCGCCACCGCC
>CAZPOZ010000549.1:0-2738 GCA_964588235.1 uncultured Planctomycetales bacterium | reverse complement strand
TCTTTTGAACAGTTTGAACATTTGAATCTCCTTTTTGAACAAAAATCGGCTGGCAGAGAGTTCTGCCAGCCGAGATGATAAAGAGTCATGCCAGGGGGTTATCGGGATGTGTCGTTATGGGTTGCCTGGTTACACAATTCGTTCTATACTGTTCCAGGCATGAACAATTCACAAAAGAACTTCCAGCACAAAACATCATTTTGGCGCAACCCAAGATATTGGCTGTATCACCAATGGGGTGAGGTTTATTCCTTCTTCATGGAAAACTTCAATCCAAAATGGCGTGAACCATTACCGTCAATTCCATGTCAGATTTGCGGCGAACCCGATCACAAAACCAAGTTCTGCCCTAATGCAAAGAAAATGGGATTTTGAGGATCTGTCCGACAAAAAAGCTCCGAGCATCGTGTCGGAGCTTTTTTGTTGGACAGACCACTATAATTGAGTGGTCTGAGACAAAAATAATGTGAACACTAATACCCAACTGGCAGCCTTCCAACCCAATCCTCGCCAATGTGGATTTCGATATCCACTGTCGCTGTCGGGTCGGGTCTGATGATTATTTGAGTACCATTCGTAATTCTAAGCGCATCTACCAGATAGCGCAGGGTATACAACTTTGAAGAATACATAATAAGCACAGTCTGGTCAGACCTGCCAGTGGGAACGCCAAATTCTGCCACCTGCATTCCCTGCGCCGTCAGAAAATTAGCAGTACGTTCGTCCAAATTCGAAGTGTATGTATTATTCGTAATCCGTATACGTGCCATGTCGGTCTGCATCAAGGTCTTCAGATCGCCCTGTGCAAGGGGACTGACTGGTCCGCCGGGGATAAATATCTCATCGCGCAAGACGCGGATCATGTCGGGGATGGGTCTCAGTACACTGGATGGAACTCCATTGAGTGTGACATCTGCAAAGTACGCCATGTTATTGTCGATCACACCCTGCTTGATATCCCCGATGGGAATATCCTTTGCAAGCACTGCCAGCTTTATGGCATCCTCGAGCGACATGTTCGTGTTAATTCCAGACGAGAACAAATCATATAGCTGAGGGGCTTGCGCCAGTAATTCGGTGAAATATGTTGGAGCGAATATCTTGTCCCGAATGGCCAGTAAAACCTTTTGCTGGCGTTTTGCGCGACCCACATCGCCGCCGCTGCAACCTTGGGACTCATGACGACAACGCGCATACGCAAGAGCGCGTTTACCAGTCAGATGGCGAATGTCACCCGAGGTAAGCACAAAATGATCCTGCCCTGTGCCTGCCGGATCTAATACCATTCGTTCATCAATATAAACATCAATGCCGCCGATCATATTGATGAACGACACAAAAGTCCCAAAATCAACCTGAACATAATAATGAACCGGAACGCCAATAAATTGGGAGACGGTTTCCATCGCCAATCCCGGTCCGCCGCCCGGTAGTTTGGCGCCCTCTCCGATTGTCCAGGCGGTGTTGATGCGGCTGTAGCCAAAGCCGGGAATATTGACCCACATATCGCGCGGAATGGATAACATGCCGGCTGTTTTTGTGACGGGGTCTATGGTCAACAAGATGATCGTATCGGTGCAGGCCGGACAATCCTCAGCGCTAATGTCGCCGCCCCGCAAACCGAAGAACACAATATTGATGCGACTGCCACCATCCCATTGGGGCATCTCGATCTGTGGTGCTGCCACTTCAGGCGTTGGAGAACTTTCTGCAACAGGTAAATCTGGAGTGTTCGGATCGGTTACAGAAGACTCCGATGCACAATAAGCAGGCGGGATGCCGGGCAGATCGGTCAATTGCCAGCACACGGTAAGGTCACGCACAAAGAAGAAAGACCAAGCAGCCAGGATTAGTGTGACGCTCCAAAAAACAATTTTCAAAATAAGGTTTCTATTCATAGTCAATGTTGAGTTACTTAATATCTATTAGAGAAATGCTCCGACTGATGTTCGGAGCATTTCTCGCTAAAATAATCCGGCTCCCACACCTGCACTTGCGCCAGGTGCAAGTGTAAATGGCGCAATGATTGCCAGCACCAATCCCAGCACAGCCATCACACCGAACAAGCCGGCCCGCTGGCGCACCAGCGCAGCGCGGCCTTCCGTGGTTTCGATCACGGAACGATGGACGGACTCCTGCAATCCCTGCACGCTGGACAACACCGGACGATTGTTGGCGAAGAAATCATAGATGTCACGCAGGAAAAGATTGGCTTCCACATCCGCAGGGTCTGGAAGATGCGCGCGTGTCACTTCCACTGCTTTCGTAAAATCTTCAACTTCCATACGCGCCACCAATAATCCAAGCAGATTGCAGAACGGTCCGCCAACTGTGGACGCGCGCCGCAAGGCCTCCTGCACACCGACACCCGAAGATAACAGGGCGCTCAAGACGGACATGCCGATCAACATGTTATTGCGCAATCCTTCCGCGCGTTTCTTGGCCAGGGTCTTCAAGCGCACATAGGGACGGCGCAAACCCAGGAAGATAAAGATCAATGCGATCACGGGCGCAACTGCGATCATGCCCATCGCCGCCAATGCGCCCGCCAACAATCCTCCCACTGCAAGGAAGATCGAAAAGTCGCGGATAGCCACGGCATAGAATTCACCGGGGGTATCGTATGGATAGCCGGCGCGCCGCAACAGACTGACCACATCCGCCATATTCTTTGCCTGATCAGGATCAAAGCGGCCAGGTAAAATGGCCACCAGCAAAGCCTCCCATGTCGAACGCCT
>CAZPOZ010000548.1:0-2739 GCA_964588235.1 uncultured Planctomycetales bacterium | reverse complement strand
GCGCTGGCCACGCGCAAGTTCCAGCGGCTCAACGAGGCCTACCGCCTGCTCCTGGGGGAGGCCCCGTAGGGGGCCGCGTCGCAAGCCCGGTGCCGCAACCTGCGACGCGCCCGCCTTCCCGGGGCCCGCGCTCCGTGGTGGAATGACGCGATGCACCCCAACGACCCCGTGGAGCGCGGCGGCCGGCTCTCGGAAGCCTCGCCCGCGCTGGGCATCGCGGGCACGCTGATGGTCGCCGCCGGCCTGCTGCTGGCCAACCCGTTCTTCGGCGTCGCCGACTCGCGTTGGCCCTGGCAGATCCTCGCCGCCGAGCCCACGCGCATCAACAGCGCGAACTGGATGCTCTGGTTCCTGACGGGCTTGGCGGCTCTCGGCCTGGGCGTGACCGACACGCGCCGGCTGCGGGCCCCGCTGCTGCTCGGCCTGACCCTGGTGCTGGCCGTGACCTGCCACTCCCAGGTGGCCGGGCTCGTGGTGGTCAGCAACGGCCTCGCCTTCTTCGCAGGCGCCGCCGCGCTGCTCGCGGGCTTCCAGCTCGGCGCCGACGGCCGCTCGCCCCGCAGCGCGCTGCTCTACGCCCTGCTCGGCGCGCTGCTCGTGCTGTGGGCCCTGGCGGCCAGCTTCGGCGACCTGGGCTCCGGGCGCACCGGCTCGTCGCTCGTGGTGCTCGTGGAAGACTTCGTCACGCGCGTGCGCCTGGGCAGCGTGCCCGACGCGGTGCCCAACTACGACGACCTCCTGTGGTCGTACGCCAGCATCCTCGGGGCCAGCGCGCTGGGCCTCCTGGGCCTGCTCGGCCTCCGGGGCTCGCTGATCAGCCGCATGGGCATCGCGCTCGTGCTCCTGTGCTTCCTGGTGCCCACCTTCAGCGGCCTGGGCCGCGACCTGAGCGCCTCGTTCGACCTGGCCCGCGTCGCCGGACGCGCCTCCGAGGTGCTCATCGGCGCGGGGCTGGCCCTGACCCTGCTCGCGGCGGCCACGCTGGCCGACCTCGCCCGCCTGGGCGGGTCGGAGCCGCAGGCCGTCGCTCCGCGCGCGAAGGAGCGCTTCCTGTGAGCCCCACGCGCTTCACGCTCGATCCCTCCTCGAGCCCCTACGCGCCGGACCTGCCCACGGCGGCTCCGCCCGCCTCCGCTGGAGGCCCCGGCTGGGCGGCGCGCGCCGGGCTGCTCCTCGCGGGCGTGCTCGTGCTCGGCACCCTGTTCGCGCACGTGAACCCGGTCTTCGGCTTCCTGTTCCAGGAGCGCGGCACCGAGGTGACCGACTGGCCCTGGGGCCTGTTCCAGGGCGAGACGGGCTGGCGCTTCGTCTGGCAACCGCCCACGGCCTGGGTGCTCTCGCTGGGGGCCTCCGGCGTGCTGCTGGTGCTCGCGGCCCTGCTGCGCCCGGGCGCCCTGCGCGGCGGCGCGGCGCTGGTGGCCGGCGCCGTCGTCGGGACGACGCTGCTCCCGCCTCGCGAGCATGCGAGCCTGCTGCTCGCCTGGGGGCTCAACCTGGCCCTGGCCCTGCTGGCGGCCGGCGTCACGGCGGCCGTCGCCCAGCCCCGGCCGCGCGCAGCCCTGCGCACGGTCGCCTCCGCCACCCTGGCCCTGGTCCTGCTGCTCCTGCTGCCCCTGCCCGCGCCGCCGCCCAGCGACGACGCCCCCGCGCAGGCCCGGCCGGGGTACGCCTCCGAGGTCACGCGCGCCCTCACGCTCTACGGCGACCGGCTCGCCGGGCGGCCCGTGGACGCCCCCGAGGCCCCCGCCGCACCCGCCCCGGACGAGCCCTGGCTGCTCGCCACGCAGCCGATCCTGGCCTGGGCGCCGGCCGCCCTGGTGGGCCTGCTGCTGCTGCTGGGCCTGCGCTGGAGGGGCCTCGCCCCGGTGATGGCCATCCTGCTGCTGTTCGCCGTGCTCGCCCCGTCGGGCTGGGGGGCCTTGGCGCGCCTGCGCCAGGAGGAGGCCGCCCTGCGCAGCGCGACGGCGCTCTCCAGCACGGAGACCCTGCAGATGCTGGCCGTCGGCGGGACGCAGTCGCTCACGCTGCTCTTCCGGCTGAGCATGCTGCCGCTGGCGCTGGGCGTGGCCGACCTGAACCGGGCCCGCCGCCCCTGACGGAGGCCTGACGCAGCCCCGGCGCCGGGCGCCGCGGGCGGGGCTCGGGCCGCAGGTCCTGGTCCGCCCCCCGACCCCACCGAATCGCGGGTACCCTCGCCGACGTTTCAACCCTGACGTTCCCAACGGGGGGCTCGGCGCCGCGTGGGCTTGCCGGCTCCCACGGAGCCCGAGACCGCCGGTGATCCTGCTGCGCATCCGCGTCGACGGGCAGACCCGCGAGCACCGGGTCGAGAAGGGGCACGCCACCCTCGGATCCGGCCCACGCGCCACCATCCGGCACACGAACGCCGGCTGGCCGACCTTGGCCGGCACGCTCGTCCAGTCGGGGCTCGCGGCCCAGCTGATCGTCCCGGGCCGCGTGGGGCGGGTGACCCTGCGCGTGGGTGACGAGCTGCGCATCGGTCGGGCCGAGGTGGCGCTCATCGGGCTGCTCCCGCCCGCCGGCGCGCCCTCGGCCTCCCCCACCGACGACGGGGCAGGGGGCGTGACGTCGGCGGCCGCGCCCGGGCTTGCCTTCGGGGAGTACGACCAGGTCGCTCCGACGGCTGCCGGCGGAGGCGCCCCGACCCAGGCTCCCCCGACCCAGACTGCCCCCCCCCCCCCCCCCCCCCCCCCCCCCCCCCCCCCCCCCCCCCCCCCC
>CAZPOZ010000547.1:0-2742 GCA_964588235.1 uncultured Planctomycetales bacterium | reverse complement strand
AGGCCCTCGAGCGGGCGGGGGGACGGCCGCGGATGACCCTCTACGCCGACGTGGGCCACCGGGCCTGGGAGCCGGCCTACGCCGACCCCGCGCTGCGGGCCTGGTTCACGCGCTGAGGCTGCCTGCCGGGCGGCAGCCGTAGGATGGGCGGGCCGCCGGCAGGGCGGCCGGGAGGGCGCATGGCCATCAAGGAGTACCGGCACGGCGACGTGCGCGTCACCTACGACGCCGACCTGTGCATCCACGCCGCCGAGTGCGTGCGCGGCCTGCCCCAGGTGTTCGACCCCCAGGCCCGCCCCTGGATCCGCGTGGAGCGGGCGAATCCGGAGGATCTCCGGGCGGTGATTGCCAAGTGCCCCAGCGGCGCGCTACACTTCGAGCGCATGAGCGCAGACCCCTCCAGCACGCCGACGCCCGCCCCGGCTCCTCCCCCGGGGGTCAAGGTCGTGGTCAAGCCCAACGGACCCTACCTCGTGCAGGGCGGGGCCACCGTCTGCGACCCCGACGGCAAGGTGATCAAGGAGGGGGCGATGCTCGCGCTGTGCCGCTGCGGCCAGTCGGGCGCCAAGCCCTTCTGCGACGGCACCCACGGTCGGGTCGGCTGGCGCGCCTGACGCCCGTCGCCCGCGCCGCGTCGTCCTGAGGTCCCCGCCGCCTTCGGCACGCGTCGCGGGGCCCACGTTCGGCGAGCGGGTCGCGGCGCGCGGCCCCGGCGGGGACGGACGGACCTCCATGCGACTGCTCAGCGGCGTCAAGCCCACGCACCGGCCGCACGTCGGCAACTACTTCGGCGCCATGCGGCAGTTCGTCGCCCACCAGGAGCGGGGCGACGGCTTCTTCTTCATCGCCGACCTGCACGCGCTCAACCAGGTGCGCGACGCGGACCTGCTGCGCGCCTACACCCTCGACATGGCGCTGGACTACCTGGCCATCGGGCTCGACCCGGCGCGGGCCACGCTCTACGTCCAGTCGCACGTGCCCGAGGTGAGCGAGCTCGACTGGATCCTGGGCACGGTCACGCCCATGGGCCTGCTGCAGCGGGCGCACGCCTACAAGGACGCGCTGGCGAAGGACAAGGAGGTGGACTTCGGCCTCTTCGCCTACCCAGTGCTGATGGCCGCCGACATCCTGATCGTGCGCGGCGAGAGCGTGCCGGTGGGCAAGGACCAGGTGCAGCACGTGGAGATCACGCGCGACATCGCGGTGAAGTTCAACAGCGCCTTCTGCAAGGACTTCGACCCCCAGACCGGCAGGGGCGGCGTGCTCACGCTGCCCACGGCGCGCGTGCAGGAGGAGGTGGACGTGGTGCCCGGCACCGACGGCCGCAAGATGTCGAAGTCGTACGGCAACGTGATCCCGCTCTTCGCCCCCGACAAGGAGGTGAAGAAGGCGATCATGGGGGTCGTGACCGACTCGACCTCGGTGGAGGCGCCCAAGAACCCCGAGACCTGCAACGTGTTCGCGCTGCTCAGGCTGTTCCTCTCCCCGCAGGAGCAGGCCGCGCTGGCCGAGCGCTACCGCCGGGGGGGCGAGGGGTACGGGGTCTACAAGGCGCTGCTGCTGGAGCGGTTCCACGCCGTGCTCGACCCGATCCGCCGCCGCCGTGACGAGCTGGCCCGCAACCTGGACTTCGTGCAGGCCGTGCTGCGCGACGGGGCCGGGCGGGCGCGCGCCGTGGCCGGCGAGGTGCTGGCCGACGTGCAGCGGGCGTGCGGCGTGGGCCCTGCCCGCCGCTGACGAGGCGCGGGGAGGGAGCGCGGTCCGCAGGTCGAGTCCTGGCTACGCGGCTTGGGGTAGGGCTTCTCGGAGGGCGAGGCCCCTTCCGCAGAAGGGCCTACGGGTGGCCTCCGCAGGCCGTCCCCAAGCAACCGGCAGCGGGCCAGCTTCCTTGCGCCCAGGGCGAGCGACGCGCTGGGCTGGGGGCGCTCAGGCCCGCATCGGCTCGTTGCGTGGGCCGCAACCACGGCCTCGCCGCTGCGGGTCTTCCGCTCCCCATCCAGCGCGCCGCACGTGCCTCGCATCGCCTCTCTCGGCGGCGTCGCGCCTGTAGAGTGCGGGGGCAGCCGGAACCGCGTCGGGGTGCAGCCATGTCGGAGCCCGAGTCGACCGCGCCCGGGGGCAGCCCCGCCGACGCCTTGCCGCCGGCGGGCGGGGAGGCGGAGGCTGCCGTCGGCGTGCGCCTCGCCTACGACCCCTGGGTCAACTACGCGCTGCAGCAGAACGCCGTGCCCCTCGTCCGCAGCGTGGTGGTCGAGAACCACGGGCCCGCCGCGCTCGAGGATCTCGTGCTGCGCCTCAGCGCCGAGCCCGGGCTGGCCGAGCCCGCCGAGCTGCGCCTCGCGCGGATCGGCGCAGGCCAGGCGCACGAGCTCGGCGCGATCGACCTGCGCCTCTCCCCGGGGCGGCTCGCCAACCAGCTCGAGCGCGAGGAGGGCGAGCTGGTCGTGGAGCTGCTCCGCGGCGCCCGCGTGCTCCACCGCTCGGTGCATCCGCTCCACGTGCTGGCCTACGCCGAGTGGGCCGGCGCCCGCTCGATCCCCGAGTTCCTGGCGGCCTTCGTGCTGCCCAACCACCCCGAGGTGGAGCGGCTGCTGGGGCGTGCCCGCGAGCACCTCGCCCGGGCGACGGGCAGCCCGGCCCTGGACGCCTACCCGAGCCGCGACCCCGCGCGCGCGGGCGCTGCTGGCCGCCCTGTACCAGGCCGCGGCCGACCTCGGGCTCACCTACGCCTCCCCGCCGGCG
>CAZPOZ010000546.1:0-2745 GCA_964588235.1 uncultured Planctomycetales bacterium | reverse complement strand
CGCCCGGCTCCAGCGCGCCGCACGTGCCTCGCATCGCCCATCTTGGTGGCGTTGCTCCTGAACGAGGTGGATCGCGCGGTCCGGGCGGGCTCAAACGGCCCCTGGCGGCGTCGCCTCGCCTCGGCGATGGCTCCGGCATCGCCGTCGGGTCGTCTCCTTGCCCTGGACCGTCCGTGCCGCGCCCGGACGGGGGGGACTCCCGAGCAACGACTTCGGGACCTCCGTGGAAGGGGCTTGGGAGGAGGTCACCCTTTGCTCGTCGCGCGCTTCACGAAGGGGTCGGGCCAACGACGGCGCGGCGGCCGAGGACGCGCCTCGACCGCCGCGCAACGGGCGAACCGTGGGCCCCGGGGCGGACGCCCCGGGGGGCCCGGGTGGGGTCAGCGGATGCGGAAGCCGACGCCCACGCCCACGCGACCCCAGGGGCTCGACGTGGGGTAGCTCACGTGCCCGGTGTTGACCCAGACCTGCTGGGGCACGAGCTGCGTGCGCCACTCGGTGCGGAGCTCGGTCCGGAACTCCGTGCGGAGCTCGGTGCGGTAGGACCAGATCGGGCGGCCCAGGGCGTCGGCGCCGATCACGTGGTCGGGCACCTGCACGGCGACCTGGACCGGCACCTGCACCGGCACCTGCACGGCCACCTGGGTGGGGACCATCTGCGTGGTCCAGTAGCCCGTCGGCCGGCTGACGTAGCGCGGGCCCCCGATGGGGAAGCCGACGCCCACACCCACGCCGATGCGCACGCCGCCCAGGGCCTGGGCTTGCAGCGGCGCGGCGTGGGCGCCGCCCGCGGTGGCCAGGGCCAGGCCACCGGCCAGGGCGGCGGAGAGGGTCAGGGTGCGGATCATGGGACCTCCTTGCGGGCGCCCCACGGGGGACGCGCCGCACAGGGCCTCTCAAGCCCCATGCCAAGTCGGGTTCCTGGCCGGACGAGCGCCCTAACCTCCTTTTCTGCAAAGACTTCCGACTCCGCTCCTGCGCGATCCCTCTCCCCCGGCCGGACGAGGGACTCGGCCCCGGCGAAGGACACCCCTGTCCCTGCGGGGCGACCCCTATCCTTGCGTCGTGCCCTCCCAGCCGATCCGGGCTCACCACGAGCCCCTCCCCGTGCGCGCGCACACCCTGCTCTGCCTCCAGGGCTTCCGGGGCCGGGGCTACTCGCCCGCGTTCGTGGCCGAGATGGGCGCGGTCCACGCGACGCTCCAAGCGGATCCGGACACGCCCGTTCGCGTGCTGACCGGACCGGACCGCCTGTGCGCGGCCTGCCCGAACCTGGGGCCGCGGGGGTGCACCTTGGGCGGACCGGACCACGAGGCGCACATGCGGGCGCAGGACGAGGCCGTGCTGGCCCGGCTGTGGCTGACGGCCGGCGACGTGCTCCCCTGGAGCCGCGTACTGCAACGGATCGCGCGCCACGTCGGAGGGGGCGACCTGCCCTCGCTGTGCACGACCTGCCCCTGGCTCTCCCTCGGCTGGTGCGCGGAAGGGCTGGACGAGCTGGCGCGCTGAGCGCCGACGCGTCCCCGCCCCGGGGGCGCGCCTGGTCGGCGCGCGGGTCCCGTCTGCGCTACGCCGCGCGCACCCAGGCGAAGGCGCCGCCGAGCACGGCCGCGAGCAGCACGAGCGCCAAGAGCGCCGTGCGGACCGTCCGCCCGGGGCTCAGCACCAGGCCGGACACGACCGCCAGGGCGCTAGCGCCGAGGCAGACCGGCAGACCGGGCCCCTGGGCGAGCAGACGGGCGGCCCTGTCCCCGGCTCCCGTCGGGGGCGCTCCCAGCGCGAGCAGCGCTGCGCCCGCCAGCGGCACGAGCCCCAGCAGCATGAGCAGCGCCCGCGCCCAGACGGGGGCCGGCACCGGGCGGCGCAGCCCGGCGAAGGCCAGGATCAGCACCAGGAGGAAGGGCAGCCCCTGCCAAGCGTGGCCAAGCCTGACGGCCGCGGTCCACGCGCGCCGCTCCGTGGGCGGGTAGGCCTCCGCCCAGCTGGTCAGATGGGCTTCGAGGAGCCGGGCCAGCTCCAAGCCGGTGGCCGAGCCGCCGTCCAGCAGGCGCCGGGTCAGGGCGTCGGCGGTCCCGCCCGGATGACGGGCGGCCATGGCGCGCTGGAACGAACGCACCTCGGCCTCGCTCTGGCCGAGGGGGCCGGTGAGGACGCCGGTCCCGGTCACCCAGGCGAGGTGCTTGGAGACGATGAAGCCTGTCAACGCGAGCACCACGGCGAACCGGGCCCAGACCCGGATCGCGGGCGCGGCCTGCCCGTCGGTCATGCCCCCACTCTACTGCGACCGCTTCCTGAAGCGCGCGCCGCGAACGGGGGTGGCCGTGTCCTCCTTCGCCCGCTGGAGGCTGGACGGAGGCACACCGGGACGCTGGATGGCCCTCCTGCCGAGCCCGGGTCCAGCCCCGCCGGCCTCCGCCTTCCGTCGGCCGAGTAGCCTCGGGGCCATGCGCGCCCGGCGATGGGGTCCCGTCCTCCTGCTGCTCGGGCTGAGCGGGTTCCAGGCCGCCGCGGCCGAGGAAGCGGGCCTGCGCGCGGGCGCCGGCCGCGCCGCGCTGGCCGAGGGGGTCCTCGCGCGGGCCCTCGTGCTGACGGACGGAGGACCGGCGGTCGCGCTCCTGACGCTGGACCTGCCGGCCATCGCGCCCGACCTGGCGCAGGCCGTCGCCGCCGAGGCGCGCGCCGCCGGGCTCCCCGAACCGCTGCTGTTCGCGACCCGCTCGGCCGCCCGCCTCGACGGCTGGAGCG
>CAZPOZ010000545.1:0-2746 GCA_964588235.1 uncultured Planctomycetales bacterium | reverse complement strand
GCCGGACGGAACTTCGTGCCGACCAGCTTCTCGGAGCGCACCTCGCGCCAGGTGCTCGAGGAGGGCATCACCGAGGCCGGCAGCATGGCCTCGTTCCAGGCCGCCGGCACCTGCTACGCCACGCACGGCGAGCCGATGTTCCCCTTCTACATCTTCTACTCGATGTTCGGCATGCAGCGGGTGGGCGACCAGGTGTGGGCCTTCGGCGACGCCCGCGGGCGCGGCTTCCTGCTGGGCGCCACCGCCGGCCGCACGACGCTCAACGGCGAGGGCCTGCAGCACGAGGACGGCCACAGCCACCTGCTGGCCACCGCCGTGCCCAACCTGATCGCCTACGACCCCGCCTTCGCCTACGAGATCGCGGTGATCGTGCAGGAAGGGCTCCGGCGCATGGTGCAGGAGACGCAGGACGTCTTCTACTACGTCACGCTGCAGAACGAGAACTACGCGCAGCGGCCCATGCCGGGCGACGTGAAGGAAGGCATCCTGCGCGGCCTGTACCGCCTCAACCCCGCCCCCCGCCGGCTCGAGCGGCACGTGAACCTGTTCGGCAGCGGCTGCGCGGCGAACTTCGCGCTGGAGGCGCAGGAGCTGCTGGCCGAGCACCACGGCGTCTCCGCCGACGTGTGGGCGGTGACGTCGTACCAGCAGCTGCGCCGCGACGCGCTGGACAGCGAGCGCCACAACCGCCTGCACCCGGAGGGCCCGCGCCGGGTGCCCTTCCTCCAGCAGACGCTGGGCGACGCCCGCGGCCCCTTCATCGCCGTGACCGACTACGTCAAGCTGATCCCCGACAGCATCGCGCGCTGGCTCCCGGGGCGCCTCACGCCGCTGGGCACGGACGGCTTCGGCATGAGCGACACGCGCGAGGCGCTGCGCCGGCACTTCGAGATCGACGCGCCTTCGGTCGTGATCGCCACGCTGGACGCGCTGGCGGCGGAGGGCGCGGGCCGCCCGGGCGAGGTGGCCGCGGCGCTCGCGCGCTACGACTACGACCCGGAGAAGTGGCGCCCGTCCTCGCTGTGAGGCCGTGCCGCGGAGACGTGGCGTCGCGGGTCAGGCCCACAGGCTGCGCACGAGCCCGGCCGCCCCGAGCGACCCGGCGAGACGCAGCGCCACGCCGCGGCCGAACGCCCCCCCGCCCAGCCCGAAGGCGAGCGAGACCTTGAGCAGGGTGTCCACGGCCGCGGCGATCAGGATCGCGTCGGCGGCCACGGCGCCGGCGAGGCCGGCGGCATGCTGCCGCGAGAGCGCGAGGGTGATCGCGTCCACGTCGCCCAGGCCCGCCACGGCCGCCAGCACGTAGGCGCCGCGGTCGCCGAGCCAGCTCGTCAGCGCCGCCGCCAGCAGCGACACGCCCGCGAGCAGCAGGGCGAACTTCAGCGCGAGGCCCAGGGCCAGGGGGTTGCGCACGGAGACGGGCGCGCGCGGGGTCGGCGGGCCGGGAACGGCCCGGCGCCAGCCCAGCGTCGCCGTGAGCCAGCAGGTCAGCGCCGCCGCCAGCAGCGGGGGCGCGACACGCCCCGCGAGCGAAGGATCGACGAGCGCGACGAGCCCCGTCACGCGGGCGTACATGGTGCCCCCCGCGCCCACGACCCCGCTGCGCAGCAGCGGGAGCAGGCCGGGCTCGGCGCGCGCACGCCGGGCGAAGTCCAGCAGCACGGCCGTGCTCGAGACGAGCCCCCCCAGCGCCGCGGCCAGGGCCAGGCCCACACGGGCGCCCACGCGACGCACGACGGCGTAGCCCAGGAAGGAGAGCCCGCCGATCAACAGCACCAACGCGAGGATCGCGCGCAGGTGGAGCGCCCCCCAGGGGCCGACGCCCTCCGCGGGCAGCAGCGGCAGGAGCAGGAACGCCAGGGCCAGGAGCTGCAACGCCGCGAAGAGCTCCCGCTCCTCCAGCCCGGCCACGACGGCGTGCAGCCGGCGCTTGGTGGAGAGCAGCCCGGCCACGACGACGGCGGCCGCGCCGGCGGTCAGGCCGAACCCCAGCGGGGGCCCGCAGCCCAGCACGAAGGTGACCAGCGCGGCGACCTCGGTGGTGGCGTCGGGCCGGCCCCCGCCCCGCACGCGGGCCGCGTACGCGGCCACGAGCAACCCGGCGAGGGCCAGGAAGGCGACCGCGGGGACCAGGGGCCCCCCGAGCTCGAGCCCGACGCGGGCGGCCCCGCCGCCGAGGAGGCCGATGAGCGCGAAGGTGCGCACGCCCGCCGCGCGGGCGCCGGCGGCGAGCTCCCGCTGGTGCCAGCCGCGCTCGACGCCGATCAGCAGCCCGATGGCGAGCGAGGCCCCCAGGTGCTGGAGATCCGCCGCCGACGGCATGGAGGCAGGGTAGTCCCCCCCACGCGAACCCCCCAGCCCCGAGCGCGCGGCCCCGTGGCCGCGCCTGGGGAGGTGGAGCGGATTCCTGAAACCCGGGGGCGACGACGACCGTCGAACGTGTGGACGGGCCGCAAGGCCCGCCCCGGGGTAGAGCTCGGGTACTCCTGCCCAACCTCCAACCCTCCCTCCCTCCGGGCTCCCCCGCGCCGGCTGGACCTCTGGCCCAGCCGGCTTCCTCGTTCCCGCCCCGTCCCTGCCTCGAGGCGGAGCGGGCCGTCGTGGCGGGGGCACGCAGCGCGCTCACGGGGTCGATGCGTGCTGCGCGCTCCTCGAACCCGACCTGCTCCTGAACGACATGGCCACCAAGTCAGGGGTAGGGCCCTTCGGAGGGCGAGACCTCTCTTGCGGAAGGGCCTATGGATGG
>CAZPOZ010000544.1:0-2747 GCA_964588235.1 uncultured Planctomycetales bacterium | reverse complement strand
TGCTCCTGGGCGGGCTCGCGGCCGCTCTCCTGCTCGCCGGGGCCCTGCCCGCGCCGGGCGACGGGCGCACGCTCGCCGTGCGACGCGGCGTCTGGGCGGCTTCGGCCCGGCTCGTGGCCGAGCGGCCGCTGACCGGGCACGGGCTAGGCTCGTTCCGCAGCGAAGTGCTGCGCGTGCGCGAGCCGGAGGAGGCGCGCCTCTCGCGCGGGCGCGAGCCCTACATGGCGCACAACGACCTGCTGCACGCCGCGGCCGAGGGGGGCCTGCCCGCGGGCCTGGCCCTGGCCGCCTGGCTCGTCCTCGCCCTGCGCCTGGGCCTCGCGCGACTGCGGCGGGGAGCGACGGCCGCCGAAGGCGCCGCCCTCGCGGTCCTGGCGGCCCTGGCCGCGGCGGGCCTGTGCGAGCAGACCCTGGGGGACCCGGCGCCGGCGCTGCTGGCGGCGGTGGCGTTGGGCACGCTGCTCGGCACGCGTGCCGGCGCCGGGCGCCCAGGCCCCGACGACCCCGGGGAGCGGCGCGGGGAGGCCGGGCCTGCGGACGCGCTCCGGTTCGGGGCCGGCCGCGCCGCCACGCTCGCCGCCGCCCTGCTGCTCGCAGGGGTGGCCTGGTCGCGGGCGCGGGACGCGGCGGCCGACGCCTGCCTGGCCTCCTACCGCGCCGCCCTGCGCGCCGAGCCGACGGCCGAACGGGCGCGCGAGGCGGCCCGCGACTTCCTGACCGAGGGGGCGCTGCGCTGGCGCCCCGACGCGGCCGAGGCGCTGGCCGCGCTGGGCGTGAACGAGGCCGAGCTGGGGCGCTGGCCCGCGGCCCGCGAGCGCCTGCGGGCGGCGCTGGCGCTCGAGCCCGGGCTGACCGAGGCGCGGCTGAACCTGGCGCAGACCTTCGTGGAGGAGGGGCGGCCCGAGGACGCGCGCGCCGCGCTCGAGGAGGCCCAACGCCACGACCCCACGCGCTACGACCTCGCGCTCCGGCTGGGCCACGTGGCCTACGGGCCCGAACCGCTGCCGGTGCCCCCCGCGGGCATCGACGTGGGCTTCTCGCCCTTCGAGTGCCTGCGCCGCTACAACGCGGCTGAGGCCCTGGCCCCGGACCGCTTCGAGACGCACGTGGCCTTCGCCCGCGTCTGGCGCCGCGTGGGACGGCTCGACGAGGCCGGCGCCGCGCTGCGCGCGGCGGTGCGCGCGGCCGAGGCCTTCTTCGGCGACGAGGGCGGCGCCGCCCCGGTCCCGGCCGAGGCGCTGCTCGAGTCCTTCCTGCTGGCGGAGGCCGAGGGCCGGGCCGACGACCTCGAGCTGGCCAACCTCCTCACCCTGGGCCTGGCCACCGACCCGGCCCTGGCCCCGGTCGTGACGGCGCAGGCGGCGCGCATCGAGACCGAGGCCCTCGCGCGGGAGGAGCGCGCGCGGGCCGAGGCCCGCGCGACGGCGCCCCTGGAGCGCGGCCCCGCCGAGCGCGCCTACGCCGCCCTCTACCGGCGCCTGCTCGGGCTGATGGGCGCGGGACACCTCGAGGCCGACGCGCTGGTGCGGGAGGCGCGCGCCTGCGTGGCGCAGGGCCGCTTCCGCTCGGCCTTCACGCGCCAGCAGGCGGTGCTGGTCTACGCAGGCGAGGTCCCGCCCGAGGGCGAGGCCGCGCGCACGGCCTTCTTCGGCCGCCGCGGCGCGCTGCTGATCGAGGCCGCGCAGGCGGCCTCACGCTTCGACGGCGCGCTCGCGCGCCGCTCCTACGCCGAGGGGCACCTGCTCACGGGCCTGGCGCTGCTCGGCCGTGGGGAGGCCGAGGAGGCGCTGCGGCTGCTCGCCCGCGCCCGCGAGGAGGCGCCCGAGGACGCGCGGGCCTGCGTGGGCGAGGCCCGCGCGCTCGCGCGCCTGGGCCGCCCCGAGGCCGCCGAGACGGCGCTGCTGGAGGCCCTGCGACGCGACCCCTCGGTGCGGTCTCGGCTCGCGGCCGAGCCCGACCTCGGCCCGCTGCTCGCGCGCCCGGCGCTCCGCGCCGCGCTCGCAGCGCCGCGATGAGCCTGCGCGCCGCCCCCTACTTGGCGGGCACCTGGACGTGGGAGGCGCCCTTGGGGTCGAGCGCCTTCGCCCAGGGCATCTTCGCGAACAGGTCGGCGATCAGGGGCGCGAGCACGAGCGAGATCACCGCCATCAGCTTGAGCAGGATGTTGATCGAGGGGCCGGCGGTGTCCTTGAAGGGGTCGCCCACCGTGTCGCCCACGACGGCGTTCTTGTGGCGCGGCGAGCCCTTCTTGCCGCTCTTCTCGATGAACTTCTTGCCGTTGTCCCAGGCGCCGCCGGCCGTCGCCATCATGATCGCCAGCGGCACGCCCGCGATCAGCGAGCCGGCCAGCAGGCCGCCCAGCGCGCTGGGCCCGAGCAGCACGCCCGTGACCACGGGGATGATCACGGCGAGCAGGCCGGGGCGGATCATCTCGCGCAGCGCTCCCTGCGTGGTGATGTCCACGCAGCGGGCGTAGTCGGCCTTCGCGCCCGGCTTGCCCTCCTTGAGGCCCGGCACCTCGCGGAACTGCCGCTGGACCTCGTGGATGACGGCCTGGGCCGCGCGCCCCACGGCCTGCATGGCGTCGGCCGAGAACAGGAAGGGGATCACGCCGCCCAGCAGCAGGCCCACCAGGACCACCGGGTGGCTGATGTCCATGTCGATGCCGGCGCCGTGCTGGGCGAGGGCCTCCTGGAAGGCGGTGAACAGGGCCAGCGCCGTGAGGGCCGCCGAGCCGATGGCGAAGC
>CAZPOZ010000543.1:0-2760 GCA_964588235.1 uncultured Planctomycetales bacterium | reverse complement strand
GGCCTTCCACGGCGCCCCGCTTGCGGGGCGCCCAGGAGGAGGGCCATCCAGCGCGCCGATGTGCCCCAGTACGGCGTCAGGATCGCAACCTGACCCACGACCCGCCGACGACGCAGGTACCCTCTGCGCGTGAGGCGCTCCCCGCCCCCGCTCGCGCAACGCCGGCCTCTGGCCCTGCTGGCGCTGGCGGTCGCCCTGCGGGCCGGCGCGTCGCTGGCCGGAGAGAGCGGCGGGGCGCCGCCGGCCCCCGCCGGGAGCGCCGCCCTGCCCCTCGAGCGGCGCCTGGCCCTCGAGGCGCCGGCCGGCCTCGTGCGCGCGCTCCGCGTGCAGGCGCTGGCCGCGCGCGAGCCCGGGCCCTGGGTGGACCTGGCCCAGGCGCACCGCTACCGGTGCGACCTGGAGGCGATGCGCGCCGCGCTCGAGCACGCCCTGGCTCGCGATCCGCTGCACGCGCAGGCCCGGGCGGGCCTGGCCGAGGCGCTGCTGCTGGAGGGGGAAGCCGACCGCGCCCTCGCCCAAGCGGACCTGGGCCTGGCCGCCCCCGGCGGCGAGGACAGCGCCGCCCTGTGGAGGGTCCGCTGCCTGACCCTGGTCGAGCTGCGCCGGTACCCCGAGGCGCAGGAGGCCGGTGGGCGGGCGCTGGCGCTCGATCCCTTCGACGCGCGGGCCGCCGAAGCCCTCGGGCGCGCCGCCTTCCAGGCCGGCGACATGGACGCCTCCCGCGAGGCCTACGCCGCGGCCGCCGCGCTGGAGCCCTACGCGGAGGAGGCCGCGCTGCGCCTGGGCAACGGCTTCGGCCTGGCCACCGAGGGCCGGCCCTGGGAGCAGGGCGAGGAGGGCGCGGCCTTCCACGCCGCCGCGTCGGCGCTGCAGGCCGGCCTTCACGACGAGGCCCGCGACCGGTTCGCGGCGCTCGTGCGCCGCGCGCCGGGCACGTTCAAGCACCGCCTGGGGCTGGGGGCCGCGCTGGCGGCGCGCCGCCGGGCCCACGAGGCGCGCGCGGGGCTGCCGGCCGCGACGCTCTACGCCCTGCTGCCCGCCCCCACCGTGCCGGGCCTCGAGCGCGTGCTGCCCGACCTGCCCCGGCTCTCCGCGCGCGAGCAGCACGTCGTGCGGGTGTGCTCGGCGCCGCTCGGCCCCTGGTGGCCGGCCCTGATCGCCGCCGGTGCGCGGCACGACCTGCTGCCGCTGGCCGAGAACCTGGGCGACCGCGCGGCGCGCGCCGACCTGCGCGAGCGGCTGACCTTCGACGGCCGGCGCTACGACCACCTGCGCGGCGTCGGCGGGCTGGTGGCGGCCACCGGGGTGGAGAAGCTGGCGGAGGCGGCCGACCTGGCCTACCACACCTTCGCCCACGAGCTCGCGCACCAGGTGCTCGCCCATGCGCTGCCGCCCGCCCTGGTCGAGCGCGTCAAGGTCCTGTACGCCCGGGCCGTGATCGAGGCGCGCTGCCTGGACTACTACGCGGCGAGCAACGCCGACGAGTACTTCGCGCAGGGCTTCGAGGCCTTCGTCTCGCACGTCAAGCGGGGCTGCCTGAAGGAGACCCAGCGGCACGTGCGCGCCGAGCTGCTCGCGCGCGACCCGGCGCTCCACGCGCTCTTCGTGGAGATCCTCGACCTGAGCCACGAGACCCCGGAGGCCCTGTCCGCCTTCCGCGCCGCCTGGGGCTCCGTGGCGCCGCCGCCGGCGCCCGAGGGGCGCTGAGCGGCGCCGCCCCGGAGCGGCGCGCCGCTCGCGCGCAGGAGCAGCGCCGGAGGACCCCACCGACCGGCGGAGCTCAGCCCGGGCGGGCGAGCCCCTCGAGCGCCGTGCGCACCTCGGCCCAGTCGGGGTGCGCCTCGAGGGCGGCGCGCAGGTGCCGTCCGGCCTCCATCAGGCGGGCGGCGTCCCCCGCCAGGAACAGGCCGTAGTTGCCATGCACGCGCGAGGGCTCGGCCGCGACGCTCAGCGCCTGGCGGAAGGCGCGGTCGGCCACGTCGCGCCGACCCAGCCGCGCGCAGGCGACGGCGAGGGCGGTCAGCGCCCGTTCGCTGCGCGGGGCGGCGCGCACGGCCGCCTGGGCCGCCTCGACCGCCTCGCGCCAGCGCTCGGCCAGGAGCAGAGCCCCGGCCAGGTCGGCCCGGTAGGTGGCCCAGTCGGGCTCGAGCCGGATCGCCTCGCGGAACGCGGCGGCGGCCGCGACCAGGCGCTGGGCGTCCACGAAGGCGTAGCCGAGCGCGGCGTGCAGCGCGGCCTGGTTGGGCAGCCGCGCCAGGGCCGCCTTCACCCGGCGCTCGGCCAGGTCGGGACGTCCGGCGCGTCGCAGCACGCGCGCCAGCCGCACCACGGGCTCGGGATCGTCGGGGGCCCGTCGAGCGGCCCGCGCGAACGAGCGTGCGGCCGAGACCTGCCCCCCCTCGCCCTCGGCGAACGCGCCCAGGGCGAAGTGCAGATCGGCCGAGCGGGAGCGCAGGTGCGCCGCCGCGCGCGCGATCCGGCGCATGCCGTGCACGTCGCCCGCCCGACGCAGGGCCTCGAGCAGCCGCAGCGCGATCCGCTCGTCGTGCGGCCAGCGCTGCTGCAGGCCCGTGAGGGCCTCGCGGGCCCCGTCCTCGTCGGACTGGGCCAGCAGCACGTCCACGGCCCGCAGCGCGGCGGGCACGTCGGAGGCGTGGAGCGCGAGCTCGATGCCGGCGCGCGAGAGGCTGGGGCCGGACGGGGCGTGCACCCCGCCAGGGTAGCCGCCCCGGCCGGGCGCGGGGGCCGGCGCGGGGCCCC
>CAZPOZ010000542.1:0-2761 GCA_964588235.1 uncultured Planctomycetales bacterium | reverse complement strand
CGTAGGCCTCGAAGTCCTCCGACCGCAGGAGGTCCGCCTCGACCACACCCAGCTTGGGGAACGGGGAACCCTGGACCAGGGACTGGTCCACGACCAGGGTCAGGTCGTGCACGGTGATCTCCTCGCCGCCGGGCACGGCGAAGACGACGAACGCCACGGCCGGCGCGACGTTCGGCAGGTCGTCGCCCAACACGAGGCCCGGCACCGGCTGGCCGTCGACCACGGAGAAGGCCCGGTAGGCCGGCTGCGTGTTCTCGTTGGTCAGCTCGGGGCAGAACCACGACCCGCAGCCGGTCAGGACGGGAGCGGAGGCGAGGAGGATCAGGGGCAGTCGGCGGAGAGCGCGCATGGAGGTCTCCAGTCGGGAGGGGAAGAGGAAGGGAGCAGGCGGAGCCTCAGGACCCCGCGGGAAGGCGCTCGAAGGGCCCGACGTCCTGGCCCCGCCGCACGCCTTCGACCAGCAGGTGGATCTCCGCGGGCACGGGCAGCAGGACGTGGGGGATGGTGGGCCCCACCTGACCGGCGGGCAGGCTCTCGCGCAGCCGGGCCTCACCCGGACGCAGGGCGACCTCGGAAGCGGCGTAGGAGAGGTGCAGCTCGTGGTCACAGCGGTTGCGGAGCTGGGTCCGGAACCAGCCCTCGCGAAGCGGGTCGCGCTGCACGCGGACCTCGAGCCCAGGCACGGCCGGGACCTCCCGCCACCCGGACCAGGCGCCCGGCGCCGGCGCCGGCAGCACGACGCCCGTGGACGGGGCCTGGGCGCGCGGGGCAGCGCCTCGGGCGGGGGTGCGGGCGGGAGCCGGGGCCGGGGCCGACGCCGGCGGAGCGGCAGGGAGGACCGTTGCCGGGCCCTCGGCACGGGCTGCGCGGTCGCAGGCCACCAGCAGGAGGGCGGTGGAGAGGATGCCCGTCCCGAGCAGCGTCCGACGGACCACGTGGGCAGCTCGCTCGCGCATGGGGCCTCCGAAGGGTCGCGGCGCAGGGGCGGGCGGCCTGACCCACCCTCCCCTTGGCGATTCCTGGCCGCAGGTGACGCACCACGGCAGGACGGGGACGGGCGGCGGGCGAGCCGGCCCCATCGGAGCGGCGCCCGAACCCCGCCGTGGCCGCACCCCGCCTCCCCCGGCCTGGCGCTGGTGTCCTACTTCGCCCTCGAATGGCCGAACGGAGGCACACCGGGGCGCTGGATGGGAGGCGGAAGGCCTGCAGCGGCGAGGCCGCGTATGAGGACACCACCCGGCCCGGCCCCCGCCTCCGTGCCGGGGCCGGGACCGCTCGCGACCGGCGCGCCTCGGCCCCCCTGCGGGTCTACCGGGCGGGCTCCAGGCGACTCCTCAGACCGCGGAACCGCGGGTCCGACTCCAACGGCGCCAGCTCGCCCTCGAAGGCCCCCCGGTCCGGCTCCGCGCCGACGGCCATCGCGAGCGAGGCCAGCGCGCCCTCGCGGTCTCCCAGCGCGGCCCTGGCGACGGCGTGCAGGTAGCCGAGCCCGGCGAGCCCTTCGCTGGCGGCGACCCTTAGCAGGCGCTCGGCCTCCGGGCGACGCCCGGCCACGGCCAGGACGTACGGGCCCCACACCAGGGCCCCGTCATCGTCGGCGTCCGGGTCCCAGCCGCGCGCCAGGGCCTCCGCCTCGTCGGCGCGGCCGAGCACGCGCAGGGCGCGCACGGCGAGTGCCACGCGGGCAACGGGCGCGGCCGAGGCCGGTCGCCGCGGGGGATCGGCGCCGAGGTCGAGCGCCAGCAGCTCGTCGAGGGCCTCCAGCGCCCGGTCCTTCGCACGCCGATCGGCGACGGCGAGGCAGGCACGCGCGTCCTCGAGGCGACCGAGGGCGCGCAGGACGCGCGCAGCCTCCGTGGCCACGCGCCGGGCCGGCCCGGTCTGCCCCCACGGAGCCCGAATCCTCGCCGCCTCGTCCCGCGCCCGCTCGACGGCCTCCAGCGCCGCGGCCGGTCGGCCCAGGGCGAGCTCGAGCCCCCCGAGCAGCGCGCGCAGCGGCGCGGCCGCCGGGTCGGTGTCGTCCGCCTCCCGCAGGGCCGAGCGCGCGTGCTCGGCTGCCTCCGTGACCCGCCCGGAGAGCAGCAGGCACTCGGCCCGGAGCCGTGCGGCACGCAGGTCCCCCGGCACCGCGCGCGCGAGCGAGCGCAGCGCCTCGAGCGCCTCGCGCGTCCGACCCAGGAAGATGAGCGCCTGCGCTCGGGCCTCCAGCGCGCGCGGGTGATCGGGCGCCATCGAGAGCACTCGCTCCGCCGTCTCCAGCGCCGCACGCGGTCGACCAAGCTCCAGCTGCACGGCGGCAACGACCTGGCGGTGGCCCGGGTCCAGCGGGACGAGCTCGGCCAAGCGGGTGGCGAACGCCAGGGCTTCCTCGGCCTGACCCTCCTCGCGCAGGCACTGCACGAGGGGCACGACGATGCGACCGTCCTCCGGGTGGAGGCGGAGCAGGGCGCGCAGGCTCCCCAAGGCCGGCTCGCGGCGGCCGACGGCGAACTCGGCCCAGGCCAGGAGGCCGAGCGGCAGGGGTGACTGGGGAGACTCCCGGAGGCCCTCCTCCAGCAGCGCGCGGCCGGCCTCCAAGTCGCCGGCGCCGCACAGCAGGGCGCCCAGGACGCTCGCGCCCTCCGCTGCGCGCGGAACCCGTCGCGCGGCCGCCTGCGCCGCCTCCCGGATCCGCGGCACGGGCGCCCCCAGCCGAGCCAGGGCCAGCGCCCGATAGGTGGCCAGCGCACCTTCGTAGTTCCGCAGCCGCGACTGCTGGATC
>CAZPOZ010000541.1:0-2762 GCA_964588235.1 uncultured Planctomycetales bacterium | reverse complement strand
AGGCCCGCACGCAGGCCCGGGGGCAACGCCGACACCGCCCGCACGCCGGCCAGCACGCGCGTGCTCAGGCCGTCGAGCGTCCCGGGCGGCTCCACGCGCGCACGCAGCGCGTGCAGCGGCTCGAGCGCGCGCAGGCGGGCGCCGTGGCGGCGCTCGCAGGCCGGGCAGCCCGCGACGTGCCGGGCCGCGGCGGTCCACCGGGCCCAGGCGGCTCCGGCCGGCCCGCCCGGCGCCCCGCGCGCGGGCGCGTCGCGGTCCAGGAGGCCCGCCAGGTCGCCGCAACGGACCGGGGGCTCGGGCGCGTCGGAGGGCTGGATCGGGGAGGTCATGTCGGGCACGTCATTCAGGGGGCTCAGGGGTCAGGTCCGGGGCAGCCTTGCCGTGAATCCGCTCCCAGTGCTGGCGGAACAGGTTGCGCGCCCGGTGCAGGCGCCAGCGGGCCGTGGGGTAGGAGCAGTCGGTCACGCGGGCGATCTCGAGCGGGGTCAGCCCGTGGAACTCGCGCAACGTGAGGGCCAGGCGGTACTCGACGGGCAGCGCCTCCAGCACCTGATCGACGCGAGCCCGCAACCCTTCGGGCGCCGTGGCCCTCGCCGCGGGCGCCTCGGCCACGCCCGTGAGGTCGTCGCTCAGCTGGGCCCGCCGGCGCCGGCGGCGGTGGGCGTCGATGGCCAGGTTGCGCGCGATGCGGTAGAGCCAGTTCAGCAGGTCGCGCGACGCGTCGAACGAGGCCAGCGCCCCGTGGACGCGCAGGAAGGTCTCCTGGGCCTCGTCCCCGGCCTCGTCCTCGTCGAGCAGCACGTCGTGCGCGACCCAGTACACCTGCCGCTGGTAGCGCTCGACGAGCGACCGGAAGGCGTCCTCGTCGCCCTTGAGCGCGCGCGCCACCTCGGCCGCATCCTCGGCGCGGCGCCGCGCGCGGCGCTCGGCCTGGTCGCCGCGCGCGCCGGCCCCCGGCGCGAGGCCGGAGGGGAGCGGACGGCTCAGGGGGAGGACGTGGGCGGGCGCCATGCCGTCTCGAAGGGCTCCGTGGCGCCGGGGGGCGCCGCGACGCGGGGGCTGTCAGGGGGGTCGGGGACCCCGGGGGCTGGCAGGACTCTAGGGCCTACGTCGGGGGGGCGCCCCGTGTTGGGGGGGATCCGCCTGTCCGGCCCCCCCGGGGGCCCCGCGTAGACTGTGGCCGCTCCCGGGGGCTTCATGCGCCTTCTCCCGCACCTGACGCCGCTGCTGGCCGTAGGCCTCCTCGCCTTGCCGCTGGCGGGGCCGCGGCGGGCGGCGGGCGAGCCGCCCAAGCCGGCGCCCCCCAAGCCGGTGCCCCCCAAGCCCGGTCCGAACGCACCCGAGGCCAAGAAGCCGGGGGTCCCCGACCCCGAGCTGCAGGCCGCCATCAACGCCGCCATCGACCGCGGCGCGGCCTGGCTGCGGTCCCAACAGAAGGCGAACGGCGCCTTCGCGCCGGTGACGGTGCACGCCAGCGTCCATTTCGAGATCGGGGCCAGCGCCCTGTGCGGGCTGGCGCTCCTGGCCTCGGGCGATCTGCCCGGGACCGCCAGCGTGGACCGCGTGATGGAGCTGTGCCGCGGCAAGGACCAGGCGCTGGGACCCACGGGGGGGCGCACCACCTACGACACCGGCGTGCTGATCATGTTCGTCACCGAGTACTACCGCCTCAAGGCGCCCCCGGCCAAGCCGGAGAAGGGGCACACGCGTCAAGGCGGCAAGGGCTCGAAGAACCCCTGCGCTCTCCCCCCCGACGTGCTGGCCTGGGTGCAGGACATGGCCTCCTGGCTGGCCAGCGTGCAGAAGGACACCGGCGGCTGGGGCTACCCGACCAACCGGGAGGACTTCAGCAACACGCAGTACGCCCTGCTCGGCCTGCGCGCGGCGCGCGACTGCGGGGCCGACGTGCCGGCCGTGGTCTTCGAGCGCGCCCTGCGCATGGCGCTCGAGTGGCAGCAGCAGGACGGCCCCAAGGTCAAGCGCGTGACGCCCAACCCGGACCCGACCCAGGGCCCCTACGCCTTCGAGGCGGGCGACCGGGCGCGGGGCTGGCCCTACCTGCGCGACGTGGTCAACGCGGCGCACACGGGCAGCATGACCACGTCGGGGCTGGCGATCCTGGCCATCGCGCACGACGCGCTCACCCGCCCCAAGCGGCTGGAGCGCTACGACACGCCGCTCGAGAACCGCACCACGCGGGCGATCCAGGACGGCTTCTGCTGGTTGGACGTGAACTGGACCGTGGCCCGCAACCCGGGGCCCGGCGCGCCGAACTGGCATCTCTACTACCTCTACGGCCTGGAGCGCGCCTGCACGCTGGCGGCGCGCGAGCTGGTCGGCCTGCACGACTGGTACGTGGAAGGGGCCAGGCATCTGGTGGACCTGCAACGGCCGGAGGGCCGCTGGAGCACGGGCGCGCTCGGCCTGAACGGCGAGATCGAGGCCAGCGACGTGCTCGACACGGCCTGGGCCCTGCTCTTCCTCGAGCGCGCCACCCGGCCGGCGCAACCGATCCCTCCGCCGGTCGTCACGCAGGGTGACTGAGGCTCAGGGCCACCACGTCAGGGGGAGGGCCCTTCGAACGGCGGGACCCCTCGCGCGGAGCGGCCTGCGGAGGGTCTCCGCAGGCCGTGTCCGAGCAGCATGGCCACCAAGTTGGGGGTGGGGCCCTTCGGAGGGCAAGACCTCTCTTGCGGAAGGGCCCATGGATGGCCTCTGCAAGCCGTGCCCAAGCAACCGGCGCGCTGGGCCGGTAGCGGAAG
>CAZPOZ010000540.1:0-2768 GCA_964588235.1 uncultured Planctomycetales bacterium | reverse complement strand
CAAGGAGGAGGAAGCGGCCTGAGCGCCCGGCTCCAGCGCGCCGCACGCGCCTCGCGTCGCACCTCGGGGTCGCGTCGGGTATCAGCCCCCGACGCGGGCGGCCCGCCCGCCGCGGGCGGCGCGTAGGGCCCTCCAGGCCTCCCACAGCAGGAAGCCCGCCAGCGCGGCCATCGCCGCCGAGACGGCCAGGTTGGCCAGGGGCACGCCGCGCCAGCCGCCGCCGGGGGCCGGGACGGCCCGGGCGAAGCCGATGGCCTGGCCCAGGAGGGACCAGAGCGTGATCGTCAGCACGAAGGCCATCGGGGCCAGGGTGAACCACGCCCGCCGCCCCTGCCGGCGCAGCCAGACGCTGATCCCCAGCAGCGTCAGCCCCGCCAGCAGCTGGTTGCTGGTGCCGAAGAGCAGCCAGAAGGTCTTGTAGCCTCCGCGGCCCGCCGCGAGCAGGGCGAGCAGCGGGACGCCGGCGGTGACCAGCGTGGCCGTCACCGCCCCGGCCCGGCCCTTCAGGCCCAGCAGCTCCTCGAGCAGGTAGCGGCCCAGCCGCGTGGCCACGTCCAGGGTGTCGAAGACGAAGGTGCTGAAGGCCATGGCGCCGAAGGTGGTGGCGAACACGAGCGCGCCCTCGCCCGTGAGCACGGTCAGGAAGCGCGCCAGCCCCTCGGCGTAGATGCGCGCCGGCCCTCCCGGGCTCCCGGGCGCGGCGATCATCACCGTGGCCAGCGCGATCAGCGCCACGAAGGCCTCGAGCAGCATGGCCCCGTAGCCGACGGAGCGGCAGTGGCTCTCGCGGGCGATCTGCTTGCTGGTCGTGCCGCCGCACACCAGCCCGTGGAAGCCGCTGCACGCGCCGCAGGCGATGCTCACGAACAGGAAGGGGAACACGCTGCCGTCCAGGCCGAGGAGCGGCCGGTCGGTGAAGGCCGGCGCCCGGACCGGGAAGCCGCCGAACAGCACGCCCAGCGTGCCCACGGCCAGCGCCAGGTAGAGCACGAAGCCCCCCAGGTAGCCGCGGGGCTGGAGCAGGGTCGAGACGGGGATCAGCGAGGCCACGACGCAGTAGGCCAGGATCGCCCCCACCCAGGCGCCGTGCGGCAGCACGAGCAGCGTGCTGGCCTGGGTGCCCAGCCACACGGCGCCGAGGGTGGCCGGCACGAAGACCAGCGTGAGCAGGGTCAGGGGCGGGGCGAAGCGTCGCTGGATCCAGCCCATCAGCAGGGCCAGCAGCAGGTAGGCCACGGCCGCGAAGGCCACGGCGCCGCCGCCGTTGAAGGGCACGCCCCCGGGCAGCTCCTGCGTGGCGTCCACGAAGGTCTCGGCGGTCACGTCCGTGAAGGCCACGATCACGTAGACGAGCGCGAGCCAGATGAAGGCCAGCAGCGCGCGCCAGGCCCGCGGCCCGAGGTTCTCGCGCACGATCTCGGCCACCGAGCGCGCCTGGTGGCGCACGGAGGCGACCAGGGCCGAGAGGTCGTGGACGGCGCCGATGAACACCACGCCCAGCGCGATCCACAGCACGCAGGGCACCCAGCCGAAGGCCTGGCAGGCGAAGATCGGGCCGGCGATGGGCCCCGCCGCGGCGATGGCGCTGAAGTGCTGGCCCAGCAGGTAGAACGGCCGCGTGGGCACGAAGTCCACGCCGTCGTTCACGGTCACCGCGGGCGTGGCGCGTGCGTCGTCGAGCGCGTACTGCCGGGCCAGGAAGCGCCCGTAGAGCGAGTAGGCCAGCGCCAGCACCGCGAGCACCAGCACGGCCAGCAGGGGGAGCGGCATCGCGCCGTTCTACCGGCCGTCCCTCCCCCTGCGGGAGGGCAATCGGGCGCCCGGGCGGGCGCGGCGGCGCTCCACCGGGTACAACGGGCCCGTGCCCGGCGCCCCCCGCACCCTGCTCCTCTCGGTGGCCCTCTCGGCCGGAGCGGCGGGCTGGCTCCTGGGCCGGGCCACGGCGCCCGAGGGCCGCGGGCCGGCCGACCCCGGCGAGACGCGGCGAGCCCCCAGCGCGCGGGTGCCCCCGGCGCTCACGGGCTCGCGCGCGCCGGAGGCCCCCGCGCGGCCCCCGCCCGCGGCCCCCCTGCCCGCGCCGACGCCGGGCGCGGCGGGCCCGGCGCCGGCCCCCTCTGCGACGGGGGAGCCGGCCCCGACGCTGGACCTGGCCTCCCTGGCCGACTTCCGCGCGCTGCGCCACCCGCCCCTGACCGCGTTCACGGGCGGGTCGAAGGAGGGGCGGGAGCCCGACCTGCCGCCCCCCGCAGCGGCGGAAGCCCAGCGGCTCCTGGCCTCGGCCCCGGAGGAGGCGCGCGAGCGGCTCGAGCGCCTGCTCGACTCGGGCGACCCCGTGGAACGGCGCTGGGCGTACCGGCTGCTGAGCCAGGCGCGGCACCCCAGCCAGCGGGACCTCGTGGAGCGGGCCGTGCGCGAGGCGCGGGAGGGCGAGGACGTGCGCAGCCTGCTGCGCACCCTGGCCAGCCTCAAGGACCGCCCCTGGAGCGCCAAGCAGCTCACGGGCGCGCCCGACACCCCGATCGCGGGGGACCTGGAGACGGCCTGGGCGGCCAAGTCGCCGCAGATGGGCGAGGTGTGGATCGACCTGAGCTACGCCGAGGCGGTGGTGCCCGAGGGCGTGCGCATCCACGAGACCTTCAACCCGGGCGCCGTGGCGCGCGTGCTGGCCCGCCGGGCCGACGGCAGCTGGGCGCAGCTGTGGAGCGGCGAGGACCCGACCCGCAGCGCGCCGGCGTGGTTCGAGCCGCCGCTGGAGCGTCTGGGCTTCC
>CAZPOZ010000539.1:0-2769 GCA_964588235.1 uncultured Planctomycetales bacterium | reverse complement strand
TACTCGATCACCGAGACCTGCATCGGCTGCACCGCCTGCGTCAAGGCCTGCCCGGTGAACGCCATCAGCGGCCAGCGCAACGAGATGCACGTGATCCACCCGGACATCTGCGTCGACTGCGGCCTGTGCGGCTACGTGTGCCCCCCCGAGGCGATCGTGGACTTCAACGGGCGCGTGGCCACGCGCTTCAAGCGCCGCAAGGACGCCGACCGCATCGCCGTGGTGACGCCGGAGCGCTGCACGGCCTGCGACTTCTGCTTCGACGTCTGCCCGTACGACGCCATCCGCTGGCGCTCGGTGGACGACGGCTTCTTCAACGTGGCCGACGTGGACCCGGACGTGTGCAAGGGCTGCGACAGCCTGTGCGTCGCGGTGTGCATCAAGGAGGCCATCCGCCTGGTGCCCCGCGACGAGGCCCTGCCCGACCGGGCGGCCGCCGAGGCCCGGGTGGCCGCCAGCTCCTGAGCGGGCGGCCCGGCAGGGCCCGGCCCCCCCGCGCGGGGCCCGGCGCTCCTCGGCCCGGCCTCCGCCGCTCGCTACCGTGCTGCCATGCCGCCGGGGCCGCTCCCGATCGACGCCTGGCTCCCCGAGATCCGCGCGGCGCTCGACCGCGGGCGCAACCTGGTCGTCGTGGCGCCGCCCGGCGCGGGCAAGACGACGCGCGTGCCGCCGCTGCTGCTCGACGCCCTCCCCGCCTCGGCGCCGCAGGTGATCGTGCTGCAGCCCCGCAGGCTCGCGGCGCGCACGACGGCCGCGCGCATCGCCGCGGAGCGCGGGGGGCCGCTGGGGGGCGAGGTGGGCTACGCGGTGCGCTTCGAGCGCCGCGCGGGCCCCCGCACGCGGCTGCTGGTCGTCACCGAGGGCCTGCTCCTGCGTCGCCTCGAGGAGGATCCCTTCCTCGAGGGGGTGGGCGCCGTCGTGCTCGACGAGCTGCACGAGCGCACGCTCGACCTGGACCTGTCCCTGGCCCTCACGCGGCGCATCCAGAGCGAGGTGCGCCCCGACCTGAGGCTCGTGGCCATGTCGGCCACCCTGGAGCCGGGCCCGGTGGCCGCCTACCTGGGGGGCGCCCCGGTCGTGGAGGCGCCGGGCCGGCCGTACCCCGTGGAGCTGCGCTACCGGCCGCTCTCCTCGCCCCGGGAGGCCGAGGCCGGCGTGGTGCGCGCGGTCGAGGAGGCCCTGAGCGCGCAGCCCCGGAGCGTGCTCGTGTTCCTGCCCGGGCAGCGCGAGATCGGCCGCGCCGCCGCGGCGCTGGCCGGACGGGCCGCGCTCGCGGGCGTGCGCGTGCTGCCCCTGCACGGCGAGCTGCCCCCCGCGCGCCAGGACGAGGCCCTGGCCCCCGGCGACGGGCGGCGCGTGATCCTGGCCACGAACGTGGCGGAGACGTCGCTGACCATCGAGGGCGTGGGCGCCGTCGTCGACCTGGGGCTCATGCGCACGCCCCAGCACGACGCCGCCAGCGGCCTGGAGCGGCTGGCCACCGTGCGCGCGCCCCGCGCCTCGGCCGACCAGCGGGCCGGGCGCGCGGGCCGGCTCGGGCCCGGGCTGTGCCTGCGGCTCTGGTCGGAGGCGCAGCAGCGGAGCCTCCCGCCCTTCGCCCGCCCCGAGATCCAGCGGCGGGGCCTCTCGGGGGCCGCGCTGCGCCTGCTGGCCTTCGGCGAGCGCGATCTGGAGGCCTTCCCCTGGTTCGAGGCGCCGCCGGCGGGCGCCCTCGCCGCCGCGCTCTCGCTGCTGGACCGCCTGGGCGCGCGCCGCGAGGGTCGGCTCACGCCCCTGGGCCGGCGTCTCGCGCGGCTGCCGCTCGAGCCGCGCCTGGGCCGCGTGGTGCTCGAGGGCGAGGGGCTGGGCGTGGGCCGCCGGGCCGCGTTGGCCGCCGCGCTGCTGAGCCAGCGCGACGTGCTGCCCCGCGGCGCCGGCGGGAGCCTGACGCGACGCGACCGCGAGTCCGACCTGCTGCTGCGCGTGGAGGCGGTGGAGCGCCTGGCCTCGCGTGACGCAGGGGCGGGGGCGCTGCATCGCGAACGGGCCCACGCCGCGCTCCGGGCGCGCGAGCAGCTGGCCCGAGACCTGCCCCCGGACCGTCTCCACGGGGAGCAGGCCGACGAGGCGCTGCTGCGCGCCCTGCTGGCGGGCTTCCCCGACCGCGTGGCGCTGCGCCGGGCCCCGGGGAGCCGCGAGGCGCTCCTGCTCGGCGGCCGGGGCGTGCGCCTGAGCGAGGACAGCAGCGTGCGCGACGCGGCCTGGTTCCTCGTGCTCGAGGCCGAGGCCGCCGACGGTCGCGACCGCGGGCAGGCCCTGGTGACCCAGGCCTCGGCCCTCGAGCCCGAGTGGCTGGACGCCGAGCGCCTCGTGACGGAGGACGTGACCGGCTTCGACGCGTCGCTCGGGCGCGTGGTGGCGCGCCGCGTGACGCGCTACGACGACCTCGTGGTGCGCAGCGTGACGACGGGCCAGGTGGACGCCGCGGCCGCGGCGCAGGCGCTGGAGGAGGCCGCGCGGGCCGACCTCGGCCGCGCGCTGGACGCGGAGCGGCCCGCGGTGGCGCAGTGGCTGGCCCGCGCGCGCTGCCTGAGCGCCTGGAGGCCCGACCTGGGGCTGCCCGCCTTCGACGAGGCCTGGGTGGCCGGGACCCTGCCGGTGCTGTGCGCGGGGCTGCGCTCGTTCGACGAGCTCCGCCGGGCGCCGCTGCCCTCGCTGTGGGAGGGGCTGCTCTCCTACGAGCAGCTCCAGGCGCTCGAGCGCCTGGCGCCGGAGCGCATCGAGGTGCCC
>CAZPOZ010000538.1:0-2772 GCA_964588235.1 uncultured Planctomycetales bacterium | reverse complement strand
GCCCACCTCCACGAGCAGCAGGCTCACGAAGGCGTCTTCCGCCAGGTCGGGGGCGAGCAGGGCGTTCACCTGGCCGAGGATCTGCGCGAGCGAGAGCGGCAGGGCCGCGAGCGAGCGCACGTAGGCGCGCACCTCCGACATGAGCAGCGCGGGTCCCACGCCGTGGCCGGTGACGTCCCCCACGACGAGCAGCAGGGAGCCCCCGGGGCGGGGGACGAAGTCGTACAGGTCGCCCGAGGTCTCCTCGGCCGGGACGGCCAGCCCGGCCACGTCCAGCCCCGGCATCCGCGGGGCGGCGCGCGGGAACAGCCGCTGCTGGACCCGCGCGGCCAGCTCCAGCTCGGCCTCGCGGCGCCGCAGCCGGTTGTGCTCCGTCATGTCCTTGGACACGGCCACGAAGTGCGTGAGGCGCCCCTGGCCGTCGCGCAGGCTGCTGATCGTCTGCTCCGCGGCGTAGCGGCTGCCGTCCTTGCGGCGGTTGACGATCGTCCCGCGGTAGACCTGGCCCGAGAGCAGCGTGCTCCACAAGCGGGCGTAGTGCTCGGGAGGATGGACCCCCGACTTGAGCAGCCGGGGCGTGCGCCCCAGCGCCTCCTCCGGCGCGTAGCCGGTGCTCTCGGTGAAGGCGGCGTTGACGTACTCGATCGTCCCGTCCACGCCGGTGATGAGCACCAGATCGGCCGTCTGCTCCACGGCGCGCGCCAGCCGCTCGCTGCGCGCCTGCGCGCGCTGACGCAGCGTGACGTCGCGCAGCACCAGCAGGCGGCGGGCCCCGCCGTCCGGGGCGGGGGGCAGCGCTCGGGTCGTCAGCGCCAGGGCGGGGCCCGGGCCGGCGCCGGGGAGGCGCTCGAGGGGCAGCTCGGAGACGGGCTCGCCCGTGAGCGCCCGCCCCACGGCGTCGGGCGCCGCGGGGTCGTCCGCTCCGGGGAGCGCCCACCCGGCGCCATCGAACCACTCGCGCAGGGAGCCCCCGCGGGGACGGGGGCCGAGCAGCTGGCAGGCGCGCTCGCTGGCCGTGCAGATGCGCCCGTCCGCGTCGGCGACGACCACGCCCTCCCCCAGGTTCGCGAGCACGAGCGCCGCCTCGCGGGCCTCCTGGTCGCCCCCCTGGCGCCGGAGCAGCCGCGCGCCGCCGAGCAGCGCTCCCGCGAACAGCAGCGCCGCGCCCGCCGAGCCCAGCCCGGCGAGCAGGGGGTCGAGCGGGCGGTGCCGGTCCACGAACGCCTGGTCGGCCACGGCCTCGAGCCGCACCGTGGGTCCGAGCCCGGGCAGGGGGCGCTCCTCGCTCAGCGCGGGCTCGCCCGGAGCGGCTCCGCCCGCGCCCGGGACGTCCCAGCGCCGCTGGGCCCGCCCCGCGCCCTGCGTGAGCGCGAGCCCGACCCCGACCGCGCGCACGGCGGCGCCGGCCGCCGTCGCCCGCCCGAGCACTCGGTCGAGCTCGAGCACGCAGCACAGGACGCCCCGGGGCTGCGCGCGGCCGGAGGCGGGATCGGCCACGGCCAGCAGCAGGGAGAGGCGGCCGTCGCCCGGCAGGCCCAGGGGCTCGTCGCCGACGGCCTCCAGGGCGGCGAGCAGGCCCGCAAGCCCCCGGGGGCCCACCGGGCCCGCCGGCAGCAACAGCGCCTGCAGGTCGAGCCCCTCCAGCGCTCCGGCGGCCTCCGGGGGCGCGGCGGCCGTCACCACCCAGCGGGGGCCCGGCGCGCGCACGGCGAAGGCCAGCGAAGCGGCGGCCGGGTGGCGCAGCAGCACGCGGGCGGCCTGCGCACGAAAGCCCGGGTCCCCGGAGGCCGGCCCGGCCTCGAGCGGGTCCCGCAACCCGACGAGCGCCTCGCGCAGCGCCGTGACCTGCGTCTCGACGTCCCGAGCGCAGGCGTCCAGGAGCGTGTGGAGCGCGCCGGCGGAGCGCCGCGCTCCGAGGGCGCGCACCGTGTCGTGCGCGTGCAGGCCCAGGAGGGGCGCGAGGAGCAGCGTCACGGTGGGAACGAGCAGATCCCAGCGGACGCGGGAGGGTCCGCGCCCGTCTGCGCCGTCCGCGTGCCGAGGCGTCCTCGAGCTCATGGCGCGGCTCCACGTGCAGGTGCAGCCTATCCGCGCGGGGCGGCGACGGCGCCGACGGCCGGCCTGCGGGTAGTGCCCACCGTTGCCCTCTGGACGCTGGACGGGCGCACGCCGGGGCGCTGGAGGGCCCTCTTCCTGGGCGCCCCGCAAGCGGGGCGCCGTGGAAGGCCCGCAGCGGCGAGGCGGCGGTTGCGGCCTACGCAACGAGCCGATGCGGGCCTGAGCGCCCCAGCCCAGCGCGCCGCTCGCGCGCAGGGGAGCCAGCTTCGAACACCACCGGCCTGCGGGCCGGGCCTGCATCGGGGCCGTTGCGGCCGGCGCGCCGGATCAACCCGGTCGGCCGCGGCGCGCGCGGCAGCGGGCGGCGAGCCCCGCGACGTGCGCGGGGGTCGTGCCGCAGCAGCCTCCGACGAGCTGCGCCCCGGCCGCGAGCACGTCGTCCAGCGAGCGCAGCCACCGGCGACGCCCGAGCCACGCGCCGAGCGGGGTCCGCGGCCACAGCCACCCGTCCCGGCCGCCGGGACGGCCCGCGCCGTTGGGGTAGGCGCCCACGGGCAGGTCCGTCAGGCCCCGCAGCGCCGCCACGGCGCGCGCGCACTCCGGCGGCGGCGTGCAGTTCACCAGGACCGCCAGCGGGTGGAGCGGGGTCACCGCCCGCACGGCCTCGTCGAGCGTCTCGCCCGACAGCAGCCTCCCGTCCCCCCGCAGCACGAA
>CAZPOZ010000537.1:0-2779 GCA_964588235.1 uncultured Planctomycetales bacterium | reverse complement strand
GGTGGCTCCGTTTGGGGCGACGCGGCGTGGCTCCGGGAGGCCGTCACTTGACACCTCCAACGTGGCCGGCCCGCCAGGGCGCACGGCCTCGCCCTTGATCGTGCGGTGGTAGCGCTCCAGCTTGCCGTTGGACTGCGGGTAGTAGGGCAAGGTGCGCACGTGCGTCATGCCCGCCTGGCGGATGAACTCCTTGAAGTCCCGGGCGATGAACTGCGGGCCGTTGTCCGAGATGATGCGCGGCCGGGCGTCGGGGAAGAAGGAGTCTGCATGGAGACTTTGCGTCTCGAAGTGGCCGACCGCAGCGTCCTCCTCGACCGAAGAGACTTCGTCTTCCTCACGGAAGCCGGCCTGGAGGTGGTGCGGACGAACACGGAGGGAGTGGTTTCCTCCGTGGAGCGGTTCGTGAAGCGGCACCTGCGCGGTTCGGCTCCCCCCGACCTGATGCACGAGCTCACGCCGCGCGCCTGTCGCTTGGCGCGAGAGGCCCGGCAACAAGGCGGCCCCTGACGTAGGCGGTTGCACACCGCCCGGCGCCGGCAATTTTCCCGAGACCTGCAACCGGGCTGGGCCGGGGCGCCCCCCCTGGGTTCACCGGGCACGTACCCCAAGAGCATGTCAACGCCCGCCGTGACGCTCTGCGGGCCCCATCTTCGTTCCTACGAGCGCACGGGTTGTACGCGCCCCGACCTCCGGCGCCCAGCACCAGGCCCCAAGACCGGCGCGAACCAGACGCAGGCAGAGCAACCAGAGCCACCCTTCTCTTCGCCTCGTGGCAACCAGAGCCAAAACGAGCAACAACCGGACCCGGAGGACCCAGACGCCGGGATTCCCGCGGGTTCAGACGGCCGGCGACACCCGCCGCCAGATGCGGTTGCGCGGTCGTTTGCCCCGGGAGCGGCGCGTCGTAACCCTGGGCGACGGCGCGAGGCGGCGCGCCGTGTCGACCGTACTGGCGGTGGCCCGCGCCATGGACGGACGCATCGTCTACCCCGTGACCTCCTGGGCCTGCTCTGGATGCCCCTACTCGGAGCCCTGTGATCGGCGGCAGGAAGCGGCAGAGACTCTGCGGGCCCGGGACCCGTTCGCGGCGTGAGCACACGCAACGTCTGCCCGCTACTGCCCCCCATGATGCCATCCCGGCCACCACTCTGTATCCGCCAGCGACACGTAGTCAGGTAGTGAGAAGTCCGTAGTAGACGCGATGCTGTCGTGCTGGGCAGTGGAGCGACGGGGGGATGCGCCCTGCCGGGGCTTCGTGCGCGTCCAGGAGAACACGCCTTCCACAACATCTAGGTCAAGCGCCACCTGTTGACTGCCTCGATCGGGTCTGGCCACCGTGACCGACTCGAGCGACACTCTGAGCCCGGCCCAGTCCTTCTCGGCATGGGCCATGCAGGCGATCTCCGCGACGCAGTCCTGTGCGAACGCGCGAGCCAAGGCCTCGGTTGGCCGCGGCCACGATCCGGCGCGGCATCCGCGAGATCCACGACGGCACCTCACCTGGCGAGGGCCGCGTCCGCCGTCCCGGGGCCGGCCGCAAGTCACGGGAGTCCCGGGACCCCGGGCTTCGCGACGCGCTGCGGCGGCTGGTCGATCCCGTGACGCGCGGCGACCCGGGGAGCTCGCTGCGCTGGGTCGCTCTGGGCACCCGCCGCCTCGCTCGCGCGCTCACGGCCCAGGGGCACGAGGTCAGCCACCGGATCGTCGCCAACCTGCTGCGTTCGATGGGCTACAGCCTCCAGGCCAACCAGAAGGCGCGAGAGGGCACGAGCCATCCTGATCGCAATGCGCAGTTCGAGTACATCAACCGATGCGTGAGCGTGCAGATGGCGTCCGGGCAGCCGTACGCGTCCGGTGAGCCCAGGGGGGGCGCCCCGGCCCAGCCCGGTTGCAGGTCTGGGGAGGATTGCCGGCGCCGGGCGGTGTGCAACCGCCTACGTCAGGGGCCGCCTTGTTGCCGGGCCTCTCGCGCCAAGCGCCAGGCGCGTGGCGTGAGTGGGCAGCCGGCCGTCTCGGTGGACACGAAGAAGAAGGAGCTCGTCGGGGACTTCAAGAACGGCGGCAGGGAGTGGCGTCCGCAGGGGAACCCGGAACGGGTGCGCGTGCACGACTTCATGATCGAGGAGCTGGGGAAGGTGGCTCCGTACGGCGTCTACGATCTGCAGCGCAACCAGGGCTGGGTGAGCCTGGGCGTGAGCCACGACACGGCCGCGTTCGCCGTGGCGAGCATCCTGCGGTGGTGGCGCGCATGGGACGCAAGGCCTACCCGCGGGCGCGCACGCTCCTCGTCACCGCCGACTCTGGGGGGAGCAACAGCGCCCGAAGCCGCCTGTGGAAGTGGGAGCTCCAGCGGTTCGCGGACCACACCGGGCTCGCGGTCTCCGTCTGCCACTTCCCTCCGGGCACGAGCAAGTGGAACAAGATCGAGCACCGCATGTTCTGCTTCATCACCCAGAACTGGCGCGGCCGGCCCCTGCTCTCCCACGCCGCCATCGTGAGCCTGATCGGCTCCACGGCCACCAGCACAGGACTCAAGGTCCGCTGCGAGCTCGACCCGAAGCACTACCCCGAGGGCGTCACCGTCACGGACGCGCAGCTCGCCTCCGTTCAGCTCGAGCGGGCCGAGTTCCACGGCGACTGGAACTACACGATCTACCCTGCGCGCAGGACGCGTCGAGGTCGATCTTGCTCACTTAATTCGTAACGGGCCCTTACCCGTTCGAGAGGCGGGTGCCACACGCGCCTCGAGCACGCGGAGGCTCGGCGGAAGTACGAGCAC
>CAZPOZ010000536.1:0-2782 GCA_964588235.1 uncultured Planctomycetales bacterium | reverse complement strand
GTTCGCGCGGCCGGCCAGCGAGCAGGTGATCCTCAGCGAGCGCAAACCCGGCGGCGGGAACAACGGCGGCTGGCTCGCCTTCGGCCCCGACGGCTTCCTCTACGTCTCCGTGGGCGACGGCGGCAAGGAGGGCGACCCGGACGGCTACGCCCAGAACCTGGGCAGCCGGCTCGGCAAGCTCCTGCGCCTGGACGTGGGCGAGAAGAAGGCCTTCTCCGTGCCGGGCGACAACCCCTTCCTGGAGGTCGTCGGCGCGCGGCCGGAGATCTGGGCCCTGGGCTTCCGCCACGTGCGGCGCTTCTCGTTCGACCCGGTCACGGGCGACCTGTGGGCGGGCGACATCGGCGTGAACGCGGTGGAGGAGATCGACGTCGTCGAGCGCGGCGGGAACTACGGCTGGAACCTGCGCGAGGGCCGCCAGCCCTTCCGCCCGGGCGCCGCGGTGGCCACGCTGCGCGACCCCGTGCTCGAGATCCCGCACGCCGACGGCCGCAGCGTGACCGGCGGCCTCGTCTACCGGGGCGAGCGCCTGCATGGCCTGGCCGGGGCCTACCTCTACGGCGACCAGGAGACGGGCAACCTCTGGGCGCTGCGCTGGGACGGGCACCTGGTGAAGGAGAACCGCCTGCTGGCCCGCGGCGTGCGCGTGACGGCCTTCGGCGCCGACGAGGCCGGCGAAGTGCTGCTCACGGCCTCCGACGGCCGGGTCTACACGCTCGCGCCGGGCGCCGAGGCGCCCGCGGGGCCCGCGTTCCCCGACCGGCTCTCGGAGACGGGCCTGTTCACCGACCTGCGCGCGCTCACCCCGCACCCCTCCCTGGTGCCCTACGACGTGAACGTGCCGCTGTGGTCGGACGGCGCCTCCAAGCAGCGCTGGATCGCGCTGCCGGGATCGGCGCGCATCCGCGTGCGCCCCGACGGCGGCTTCGAGTTCCCGCAGGGCACGCTGTTCGTGAAGCACTTCGGCCTGGGGGAGGCCGACGCGGGCGGCCGGCGGCTGGAGACGCGCGTCTTCGTCCACGGGGAACGGGGCTGGGCCGGCTACACCTACGTCTGGAACGACGAGCAGACCGAGGCCCTGCTGATCGACGGGCGGGCCACGAAGCAGGTCGCGGGCACGGGCGAGCACGAGGGCACGACCGTCACCTGGACCTACCCCAGCCGCAGCGACTGCATGTCGTGCCACACCGAGGTCGCGGGCCGCATCCTGGGCTTCACCCTGCCCCAGCTCGACCGCGTGCGGCCCGGCGCCGAGCTGTCGGCCAACCAGCTGGTCGAGCTCTCCCGGCGCGAGCTGTTCGAGGCGCCGCTGACCCCGACGGGCAAGGCCTGGCCCGACTGGAGCGGCGCGGCCGGGGCGCAGGAGGCCGGCGTGCGTGCCTACCTGGACGCCAACTGCGCCATGTGCCACCAGCCCGGCGGTCCGGGCAACGCGAACATCGACCTGCGCTTCGACACCCCGCTGCCGAAGACGAACCTCGTGGGCACCCGTCCCGGCCAGTGGGACCTGGGCGTGGTGGGCGCGCGCCTGCTGCTGCCGGGCAGCCCCGAGAGGTCGCTGCTGCTGCTGCGCATGCAGCGCACCGACGAGAAGGGCATGCCCCTGGTGGGCCACAACCGCCCCGACGAGCTGGCCCTGGAGCGCCTGGCCGCCTGGATCCGCGGCCTGAAGTGAGCGCGGGGGGCGACGACCCCCTGGAGCGCGCGCAACGCTTCCGCCGCGGCCAGGCCGCGCGGGGCGAAAAGAACGACCGCCCGGGGGGGCTCGGTACCGTCTCGGGATGAGCAACCCCGGCACCCCCACGAACCCCCTGCGCGTGGCCGTCATCGGCTGCGGGCCCAGCGGCTTCTACGTGGCCGACGCGCTGCTGAAGACGCCCGGCCTGACGGCGCAGGTGGACCTCTTCGACCGCCTGCCCACCCCCTACGGCCTCGTGCGCTACGGCGTGGCCCCCGACCACCAGGAGGTCAAGCGCGTCACGAAGGTGTACGTGAAGACGGCCAGCGATCCGGCCGTGCGCTGGTACGGGGGGGTGGAGTTCGGCAAGCACCTGACGCTGGACGACGTGCGCCGCCACTACCACGCGGTGGCCTTCACGACGGGCGCGCAGACCGACCGGCGGCTGGACGTGCCCGGCGAAGACCTCCAGGGCAGCCACCCGGCCACGCAGTTCGTCGCCTGGTACAACGGCCACCCCGACTACCGCCACCTCGAGTTCGACCTGAGCGCGGAGCGCGCGGTGGTCATCGGCGTGGGCAACGTGGCCATCGACGTGGCGCGCATGCTCGTGCGCACGCCGGAGGAGCTGGCCACGACGGACGTGGCCGACCACGCGCTGGAGGCCCTGCGCAAGAGCCGCGTGAAGGAGGTGCTGCTCGTGGGCCGGCGCGGTCCGGCGCAGGCCGCCTTCACCACGGGCGAGGTCGAGGAGGTCGGCGAGCTGGCCGGCGCCGACGCGGTGGCGCTGCCCGACGAGGTGGCGCTGGACGAGGTGACCAAGGCCGACCTGGCGGCGCACCCCGACCGGCAGACCGACCTCAAGCTGGCCATCCTCGCCCGCTACGCGGCCCCGCGGCCGACCACGAAGCCGCGCCGCCTCGTGTTCCGCTTCCTGCACGCCCCCACGGCCATCCACGGCGACCCCGCCGGGCGGGTGAAGGGCGTGCGCCTGGTGAGGAACGCCCTGGTGGCCGGCCCGGACGGGTCGGTCAAGGCCAAGGCCACCGACCGGTTCGAGGACGTGGCTGCGGGGCTGGTCTTCCGCTCGGTGGGCTACCGCGG
>CAZPOZ010000535.1:0-2786 GCA_964588235.1 uncultured Planctomycetales bacterium | reverse complement strand
TGCTCACGCCGCTGCCCGCCCCGCCCGGCGAACGCCGCTACCGGCTCGAGCACCCGCTCGTGCAGGGGCTCGCCACCAGCGTGCGCCTGAGCGCGCCGCCGACGTCGGACGGCGGCGCCGCCCTGTGGCTCGTCCCCGAGCCGGAACCGGTCGCGGTCACCTGGCCCGCGCCCGCGCCCGAGCTGCGCTGGCTCCCCGAGGGGTCGGGCGCGCCCGCGCTCGAGGCCGCCGACCTCGAGCGGGGCGTACCCCGCGAGACCCGCGCCCGCTACCGGCGCACCTGCGCCGCGGCGCCCACGGGCTGGATCACCGTCGTGGAGCGCGCCGACCCGCAGGGCCCCGCTCCCACGGAGCTGGCCGCCCGCGTGGAGGGGGAGCGACGCCTCTCCCCGTTCCTGGTCGAGGGCGAGCTGCACCTCCGCGCCACGCCCGGCGAGCCGCGCCCCGGCCGCGCCCGCGGCACGCTGGCGCTCGAACCCGAAGGCGACGGCGCGGGACCCGCGCTGCGCATGGCCTACGACCTGGGCTACGCCCCGGGGCGCGTGCGCGTCCGGCTGCAGGCCGAGGGCGGCCCCCGCCGGCTGCCCGCGGCGGCCTCGGAGCGCCCGTTCACGCTCACGCTGAGCGCGGAGAACGGCAACGCGCCGCCCGCGCTGGGCCTGGTGTGGCGCTCCGGCCTGCCCGCCGACGAGCAGGAGCGCGTCACGCTCAGACTGAGCCGCGGCGAGGCGGAGCCGGCGACCTGGCGCGCCGGCGAGCGCCGCGACCTGCCCCTGGGGGCGACCTTCGAGCTCCGGCCCGTGCTCGAGCGCGAGGCCGACCCGCGCCTGCCGGGCCGCCTGCTGCGCCCCGCGCCGCCCGCCTGGCTGCGCTGCGAGCCCCTCGCCGAGGAAGGGGTCGAGGTCGTCGTGGAGGGCGAGGGGCTGCTCGAGCCCCGCCGTCCGCGGCACGTGACCGAGCCCGCCGACCCGCTCTACCGCCTCGGGGCCGACGACGCGCGCGACGAGCGACGCCTGCGCCTGACCCTCGATCCCGACGGCTGCGAGGGCCCTTGGCTCGCCGACCTGCTCGCCGCCGCGCCCAGCGTGCGGCTCGCCCGGGAGGGCCCCCAGGCCTTCGAGGTGGCGCCCGTGGGCCCCGGCCGCTACGAGGTGCGTCGTCAGGGCGGCTGGAAGGGCGGCCGCGCCGACCCCTTCGCCGACCGGGAGGAGCGGCTCGGCCCGCTCCACGGGGTCGGCGCCCAGGGCCCGCTCGACCCCGTGGAGCTGCGGCTGCTCGTGCCGGCCCGCTGGGGCCGCCTGGGCTACGTGCTGGCCGCGCTGGCCGGGCTGGCCGTGGTGCTGCTGGTGGCCGTGTTGCGCGCCCACCGCGTGCCGCCGGCCGCCGGCACGCTGCTCTACACCGTGGAGGGCCGCGAGGGAGCCGTGGGGCGGCTCCCGCTGGCGGGCGCCGGCCGACGCGCCACGCCGGTCACGCTCGACGGGGCCGGGCGGCTCGCCCTGGGCGGAGGCGGCCCGGTGCTGGTCAGGCTCAGGCCCACGCGCGCCGGCGTGCTGCTCGAGGTGCCGGGCGAGGGACGCCGGCTCGCGGAACGCCCCCCCGAACGCCGCCTGCTCGTGGACGGGCTGACGCTGGCGGTTGGACGCCACGCGCTGCGCTACGTCCAAGGAGACGTTCCGAAGGAAGGGGCCGAGCCGCGGCTGCCCTCCGGGCCCCCGGGCGCCCCCGACCTGCTCGGACCTGAGTACGATCTGCCGGGGAGCGCGACGCCCCCCACCCGCCCGCCCGGCTGAGGTGCCCCGCACCCGACGTGCGCGTGGGAGGCCCCGGGCGCACCCCGCAAAGGACCGCCGTGACGCTGCTCCGCGACCGCCGCCGCCCGCCCGGCCCCCCCCTCGCGCGGGTCGCCGCGCTGCTCGCGGTGCTGGCGGGCGTGGGTGCCAGCGTGGTCGCTGCCGACGGAGCCGCGCCCGAGGAGGCGCCCGGAGGGGCGGGCGCGCCGCCGCCGGAGGCGACCCACCCGTTCGCCGCCTGGCTGCCTCAGCTCGTGCTCGGCACGCCCCTGCGCGTGCCGGGCGCGGTCGTCGTGCCGCTCAGCCGCCCCGGCGCGGTCGCCGTGCCCGGCCGAGTCTCGCTGCGTGGGTCGCTGCTGCGGGCGATCGACCTGCCCGCGCCGGCCGGCGAGGTCTACCTGCGGGTGGAGAACCCCTCTTCGCAGCCCGTCGAGGTGCTCGTGGGCGAGGCGCTGCTGACCGCGGCGGGCCCCGGCCGCGTGGTCTCCCGCCAGAGCTGGATCCCGGCCGCCGGCAGCGTGCTGGTGCCCGTGGCGCTCCAGGAGCCGGCGCCTGAGGGGCCCTACGCGAGCCGGGGCCTGGGGCTCTCCCCCCGCGAGCAGGAGCTGCTCTCCACGCGGCGCTGGGTGGCCGAGCTCGAGCTCAGGAACCGTCTGTTCGGCGTGGAGGACCGCCGCCTGCGCGACGCCAGCGCCGCGTACCCGACCGAGGCGTTCGGCTTCGCGGCGGGCCCGCAACGCAAGCTGCTCTCCGCGCCCCCCCTGCCCGACCAGGTCGGCCTGTGCGTGGTGGACGAGCGCGGGCTCGCCTACGTGCGGCTGGCGGCCGATCCCGCGCGCTGGCGCGCCGAGGCACCGCTGCTGCTCGAAGGCCTCGCGCTCGACGCCGCGCGGGCCGTCGCGGGCGCGCGCGCGCCCCAGGACCGCGGCGACGCCGCGCTGCTGCGCCGGCTCACCGACCTGCTCGACGCGCTCGGCGGCCCGGGGACGGCCC
>CAZPOZ010000534.1:0-2793 GCA_964588235.1 uncultured Planctomycetales bacterium | reverse complement strand
CCCGGCTCCAGCGCGCCGCACGTGCCTCGCATCGCCCCTCTTGGTGGCGTTGCCGTTCAGGGCAGACGCGTGAGGGCGGCGCCCGCCGCCCGGCGCACGCCGCGCGGCTGGGCGCCGTCGCCCGCCAGGCGTTCGAGGGCGGGGCGCGCCGCGCCCGCCACGGGCCCCAGCGCGCCCAGCGCCTCGGCCGCCGCCTCGCGAACCTCGGGGTGCGCGTCGTCGAGGGCCGCCACGAGCCCGTCGACGCCGCCGCGCCCCGCCTCGCCGTGCCCGCCCAACGCGTGGGCGGCCTCGCGGCGCACGGGCATGTGCCCGTCCTTCAGCCGCGCCACCAGCGCCTCCTGCGCCCCAACGCCCAGGGCCCCCAGGTCGCGCAGCGCCAGCACCACGAAGTAGCGCGTCTCCGCGTCGGGATCGCGCAGCGTCGCCACCAGCTGCGGCAGGGCCGAGGCGCCCTTCGGGCCCAGGTGCCCGAACACCTGGGCCACCGCCCGGCGCACCTCGGCCTCGGGCCTGCGGAACAGGGGCGCCAGGGCCGAGGCCACGTCCACGTCGAGCCCGCGCGCCATGCCCAGGCACACCACCGCCTGCTCGACCACGGCGGGCGAAGGGTCGTCGAGCAGGCCCACGAGCCGGGGGTAGAGGCGGCCCGCCCCCGCGCCCCAACCGGCCACGACGGACACGGCCTGGAAGCGCACCCGCGCCTCGGCGTCCCCGAGCAGCGTCTCCAGGGCCCGGACCACGCGCTCCGGCGGATCCTCCAGGCCGATCAGCGCCTGCGCGGCCCCGGCCCGCACGACCGCGCGTCCGTCGCCCAGCGCGCGGGTCAACGCGTCCAGCGCGCGCGGCTCCTGCGCGGCCAGACGGCCGAGCGCCTTGACCACGCGCTCGACGACGTCGGCCTCCGGATCGGCCAGGGCCTCGACCAGGCGCGGGACGGCCGCCGCCCCCGCAGGTCCCAGACGCCCCAAGGCCACGGCCGCAGCGGCCCGCAGCGGCCCGGCGCCGGAGGCCAGCAGCCCCTCGAGGGCCGGGCGCGCGTCGCAGGCCAGCTCGCCCAGGCGCGCGAGCGTGATCGCGGCCGAGCGCACCTTCGGCGCCCGGGGCGAGCCGAGCGCCTCCACGAGGCAGGGGACGCAGGCCACGCCCAGGCGGCAGAGCTGCCCCTGGGCGTTGCTGACGACCTCGCCGTCCTCGTCGGCCAGCGCTTCGACCAGCGGCGCGATCGCGGCCGGGTCGGTCCGCGCCAGCCGCGCGAGCGCGTCCACCGCCTCCGCGCGCACGTCCGGGACGTCGTCGCGCAACGCCGCGCTCAGGAGCGCCGGCGCCGCCGGGTCGGGGCTGCCCAGGCGTGCCAGGGCCCGCGCGGCCGCCCGGCGCACGGCCGGGTCGGGGTCGGAGAGCGCCCGCGCCACCGCCTGGGCGGCCTCCGGGCCCGGCGCCGCGAGCGCGCCGAGCGCCTCGACGGCGTGGCGCCTGAGGTCGGCCTCGGCGGCGCCGACGTGCCCGAGCAGGACGGGCAGGGCCGCCTGCGCCTCGCCGGCGCGCGACGCGAGCTCGCCCACCAGGTCGGCGCGCCGGGCGGGATCGGCGGAGGCGAGCCGCCGGGCCAGCTCGACGGCCCGGCGCTCGGCCTCGTGTGGGTCCCGCGCGGAGCCGTCCCGGCCGCAGCCGGGGAGCAGCAGCGCGCCCGTCAGCGCCAGCAGCGCGCGCACCCTCGGGCGCGGGCGGCCCGCGGCTCGCCAGCGGTCCGGGCTCGGAGGAGGGCGCACCACGCCCCCAGCCTACCCCCCCACCTCGCCCCGCTGCGGCCCGGGCCCGGGGGCGCCGAGGGCGTCGCCCCGGGGGAGCCGGGCGAGCCTGACCCAGAAGGCCAGGAGCAGCAGGACGCCCGCGCAGGCCAGCCAGGGCCGGCCGGTCGCGGCTGCCGGCATCGCCCCGGCGCCACCGGCCCCCGGCGGCGTGGAGGGGCTCGCCGGCGCGACGCCGGCCAGCACGCCGGCCGCCTCCCCGGGGCTGAGCACGCTCCCCACCCTGCCCAGGCGGCTGCTCGCGGCGTCCAGCAGGCCCTCCACGCGCGTCGGGCCCGCCCCCCGCGCCCCCCCGACCCACCGGACCAGGTTCTCCAGCAGCAACGGCCAGAACGGCGCCTCGACCAACGCCGGCGCGCCCGCCAGCGCGTCGGCCTCGAGCAGCAGGGAGGAGCCCGTGAGGCTCAGCACCGGAGCCCCTCCCTCGGCCTCGCTGGCGCGGATCAGCACCAGGCCGCGCTCGAACGGCAGCGGCGCCGACGGCAGGCTCAGGCCGCCCGCGTCCAGGTCGGCGGTCAGGGGATGCGGCAGCACGCGCAGCAGGTCGCCGACGAGCGCCTGCGTCGCCGGGCCGGCGTCCGCGGCGGCGACCCGCAGGCAGGCGCCCGCCGACGGGGCCGGGCCGGAGCCACGCACGACGTGGAGGTCCACCGGGCCGGAGGCCTCGTCGCGACGCACCCCGTCGGGCCCCAGCGCCGCCACGAGCGCCGCCGAGACCGCCGCCCTCAGCGCCGCGTCGGCGGGCACGTCCAGGCCGCTCCAGAGGAAGGGGCGGCTCGAGAGGCGCTCGGCGTCGTCCAGCGCCAGCGCGTCGGCCCCGGCCACGTCGGCCGGCGCCGGCTCTCCGGGGTCGCCCGGCTCGCCCGGCTCGAGGCGCTGGCCCAGGACCGCGGGCGCCGGGAGCGCCGGGCTGAGGCGGGCGAGCACCGCCCCCACGGCGTCGGGCCCCAGCAGCAGCTCGCGCCGCAACCGCTCGGCCCCC
>CAZPOZ010000533.1:0-2794 GCA_964588235.1 uncultured Planctomycetales bacterium | reverse complement strand
TGCTCGATGCCGTCATCGGCGGCAACGAGGCGAAGCGCCAGGCGATCTGGCGCACCTGGAGGAAGCCGTGGTGGGCGAAGAAGGCGAGCAGCATGCGCGCCGAGTAGGAGCCGATGGCGCCGAAGGGGGCCGACCAGACGGCGCCGGCCGTGGGCAGGAGCCAATGCCGCGCGAAGGCCCTGCCGTAGCGGCCGCGCTCCAGCAGCTCGTCCAGGGTCGGGTCGCCGGCCTCCTCCGGCGGGCGGGCCAGGAACCCGCGCGCCTCCCGGAAGAAGCGCCGCAGGCCCAGCAGCAGGCTCCAGACGCCGGGGCGCAGGAGGCTGGCGGGCTGCGCCAGGAGCGCCCGCGGGCCCCGGAAGGCGAGCTCGAGCCGGCAGGCGCGGCAGCGGATCGAGAGCGACATGTCGCTGGGCTGGGTCGCCACGCCCAGGTGGGCCAGCAGGCGCTGGAAGCCCGGGTAGGCCTGGGCGTCCAGGACCAGGAAGCCGGTGTCCAGCCGCCAGTCGCGGCCCCCGTGGCTCACCTCGTGGGTGTGCGCGTGGCCGCCCAGGCGCGGCTCGGCCTCGAACAGCGCCACGTCGTGGCCCGCGCGGGAGAGGGCCCAGGCGCAGGTCAGGCCCGAGACCCCGCCGCCGGCCACCGCGACGCGCACGCGCGCTCAGCCCTTGCGGGCCTCCTCGAGGATCGCCGCCGTCGGGCCGCGCAGGCGGCGCACGAGGCCCAGCCAGGAGAAGCCGCGCAGCAGCAGGTGCGAGAGGTCGAGCTGCCACCAGCGGAACCCCTGGCGCTCGCTGGCCGGGAAGCGGTGGTGGTTGTTGTGCCAGCCCTCGCCGCAGGTCCACAGGGCCACGAGCCCGTTGTTGCGGCTCTGGTCGCTCGTGCGGTACGGCCGGCTGCCCCACAGGTGCACGATCGAGTTCACCGACCAGGTGCCGTGGTAGAGCGCCACGGTGGAGACGATGCCGCCCCAGACGACCAGCTGGAGGCCGGTCGTGCCCAGGCCCGGCGCCACGGCCTCGAGCCAGGCGCCCAGGCCGTAGAGCAGGCCCACGAAGGCCAGCGGCGGCACCCAGGGGTGCCGGTCGAGCCAGACCAGGGAGCCGTGCTTGGCCAGGTCGGGGACCCGCGAGAGGTCGGTCTCGGTGTGCGCCGGCGACAGGATCCAGCCGATGTGCGCCCACCAGAAGCCGTGCACCACGGGGGAGTGGGCGTCCTCGGGGGTGTCGGAGGTGCGATGGTGGTGCCGGTGGACCGAGGCCCACCAGAGCGGGCCCTTCTGCATGGCCATCGTGCCCAGGGTGGCGATCGCGGTGCGGAAGGCCGGCGTCGCCTCGTAGGCGCGGTGGGCGAGCAGCCGGTGGAACCCGGCCGAGAGGGCGAACATGCGCGCGTAGTAGGCCACGACGGCGACCACGACGGCCGTCAGGCTCACCCCCGTCAGGAGGGCCGCCAGGCAGGCCAGGTGCATGCCGACGAACCACAGCAGGGGGAAGACGCGGATGCGGTGGGGCGCCGCAGGACGGCCGACCGGCGGGCGCAGCGGGGCCACGGCGACTTCGGGCATCGACGGACAGTAGACGGAGCCGGGTCGGCCCACGATCGATTTCTGACGGCGCGGCCCGCGGCGCCGCCCCTGCAACGGGGCCGCTGCGGGCGGTGGGGCGGCAGGGCCCACCCTACGCGGGCACGGTCCCCCCGGGCCTCGGCGCGGGCGGGCCGGCCTGCGCCCCGAGCCGCGCGGCCTCCCGCGCGTAGGGCACCTGCTCGCGGAAGGTCGCGGCCAGGCGCGCGGGCAGGGCCGCCTGCTGCGCCGCCAGCTCGGCTGCGGCCGCGCGGGCGTCCTCGGGCAGGCCCGTGAGCCGGGCGAGGAGCACGAGCCCCTCGAGCCGGGCGTCGTGGCGCAGGCGGGGCCAGGCGGCCCGCAACGCCCGTCGCAAGCCGTCGAGGTCGGTCTCGGGGCCCTCGAGCCGGGCCTGCTGCAGCCGGGCGCCCAGCTCCAGGCTGGGGTCGTCCAGCTCGCGCGCCAGGGCGAGCGCGCGCTCGAGCCGGGCGCGGGCCTCCTCCCGCCGGCCCTCCTCGAGATCCAGCGTGCCCAGCTGCAGGGCCGTCTCGCCCAGGCCGGCGCGGTTGCCGATGGCCTGGCGCAGGGCGAGCGCCTGCTCGAGGCGCCGCCGCGCGCCGGCCCGGTCCCCCGCCCACCAGGCGACCAGGCCCAGGCCGTGGTGCGCGTAGCCCTCCTCGCGCCGGGCGCCCGACTCCTCGGCGAGCTCCGCCGCGGCCTCCAGGTGACGGCGCGCGGCCTCCAGGTCGCCGCAGCGCAGGCAGAGCTCGCCGGTGTTGATCTCCACCGACACCTGCAGGTCGAGGAAGCCCACCTCGTGGGCCAGCGCCATGGCCTCGTCGTAGCGCCCCAGGGCCTCCTGCATGCGTCCGGCCAGCTGCAGCGTGTTGCCCAGGTCGGCCAGGGTGGCCGAGGCGTCGCGCCGGTGGCCCACGGCCTGGAGCAGCGACACGGCGGCCCGCTGATGCGCCTCGGCCTCGGCGAGCAGGCCCTGCTCCTGCAGCAGGATGCCCAGCTCGGCGCGCACGTTGGCCGCGGCCTGCGGGGCGGACGCCCAGGTGGCCAGGGCCAGCGCCCGCTCGAAGCCGGCGAGCGCCTCGCCCACGCGCCCTTGCAGCAGCAGGGCGCGCCCCTCCAGGCGCGCGACGCTCACGCGCAGCGCGTCGTCGCCCGCCTCCGCCGCCAGCGCCTGCGCGCGCGCCACGCCCTCGAGCGTCGCGGCGTAGCGTGCCT
>CAZPOZ010000532.1:0-2795 GCA_964588235.1 uncultured Planctomycetales bacterium | reverse complement strand
GACCTCGACTACAAGGGCCTGGGCAACGCAGGCACGTGGTTCCTGGGCCGGCTGCTGCGCGAGCGCGACAAGCTGCGCGTGCTGGACGGGCTCGAGGGGGCCAGCGCCACCGGCGGCCTCTCGCGGGCCGAGCTCGACGGGCTGCTCAGCAGCCTGAAGCAGCGCACCTTCCTGATGGTCAACGCGCACGACGACGCCCCCACGCTGTTCCAGACGCGCTGGGTGCTCTCCTACCTCCGGGGCCCGCTCACGCGCGAGAACGTGGCCACGCTGATGGCCCAGCGTCCCCCGGCGCCCTCGGCCGACGCCGCCGCCCCGGCCGCCCCGGCCACCCCGGCGGCCCCGGCGGCGGCGGCGCCCCCGCCCGCCGCCGTCGCGGCCGCCGACGGCGGCGGCGCGCGCCCGGTGCTGCCGCCGGGCGTGAGCGAGGTGTTCCGCCCCTGGCGCGGCGGCTCGGGCGGCCTGGAGTACCGGCCGGGCGTGCTCGCCACCGCGCGCTGCCACTACGTGGACGCCAAGAGCGGCGTGGACCTGTGGGAGTCGCTGGCGCTGCTGGCGCCCGTGCCCGACGAGCTCTCCACCGAGCCCTGGGCCGGCGCCGAGCTCTTCGAGGGCGTCGCCGAGCTCGAGCGCCAGCCCGAGGCCTCGGCCCGCTTCGCCCCGCTGCCGCGGGCGGGCGCCGCCGCCAGGTCGTACGCCGCCTGGGCGAAGGCGGCCGAGGAGCACCTCTACCGCACGCGGGCGCTGACCCTGCTGCGGGCGCCGGGGCTCAAGCAGGTGAGCCGGCCGGGCGAGAGCGAGGGCGACTTCCGCGCCCGGCTGCAGCTGGCCGCCCGCGAGGCGCGGGATGCGGCCGTGACGGCCCTGCGGGCGAAGTACGCCTCGCGGGTGGCCACCCTGGAGGACCGCCTGCGCACGGCCCAGGCGCGCGTGGAGCGCGAGAAGGCCCAGGTGAGCCAGCAGCGCGTGTCCACGGGCATCTCGATCGCGGGCGCGGTGCTCGGCGCGCTCTTCGGCCGCAAGGCCGCCAGCGTGGGCACGGTCTCGCGCGCGGGGACGGCGATGCGCAACCTCGGCCGCTCCTCGAAGGAGAAGCAGGACGTCGAGCACGCCGAGGAGGGCGTCGCCGCCCTGCGCCAGCGCCTGGCCGACCTCGAGGCCGAGGTCGCTGCCGAAGCGCAGCGCCTGGAGGCGGCCGGCGAGGCCGCCGCAGAGGCCCTGGAGCCCCTGCGCCTGTCGCCGCGGAAGAGCGACCTGAGCGTGGCCGGCGTGGCGCTGGTCTGGACGCCCTGGCGCCTGGGCGGGGCGGGCGCGGCGTCGCCGGCCGTCTGACGCGCAGGCCGTGGGCCCCGCGGGCCGACCCCGTGGAGCGCGCGCTCCACGGGGTCAGCGGGGGGGCGTGAGCGCTCCGCCGACCCGCTCGAGGAACCGGCGCAGGGCCCTGCGCCGCCCGCGGGGGCGGTGGGCGCAGCCCAGCGCCGCCAGCGCCGCGTCCAGGGCGCGCTCGCCGCGCGCGGCGGCGAGCAGGTCGCGCAGGTCGCGCCGCCAGCGCTCGCGCAGCGCGGGGGGCACCTCGCGGGCGAAGCGTGCCACGGCCGCCTCGGGGGAGCCGTCGGTGACGGCGAGGTCCTCGTGCAGGTAGGCGCCGCACAGGCGGGCCAGGGCCGGGAAGCGCTCGCGGGGCTCGGGGCGTGCCATCGATGCCTCCCAGGGTGCCGGCCGGTGCGCCCTTCGATGCGGCGGGGCTACGGCCGGACGTAGGCGGTGCGGATGCCGAAGCCCTCACGGAACGACCGCGACCCGTGCAGCACGACCTTGACGGTGCGGCCGGGCTTGGGGCGCGCCTCGCCGACGAAGAGCACCTCGCCCACGGGGGCCGGGAGCCGGGCCTCCACGTCCAGGTCGCCGCGGGCCCCCTCCTCGAGCCAGCGCCGCACCTCCGCCTGACGCTCGTAGAGCGCCTGGGCGACGGCCCGCTCGGCCGTGGCCACGTCGGGGAAGGTGCTCACCTCGCGCTTCTGCTCGTCCTTCAGGCGCCGGCGCAGCTCCTCGGGGGTGCGCCCGACGTGGCGCGCCAGGGTGTGGCCGCGACCCTCGTGGGCGGCGAGCGCGCCGCCGGGCAGGGCGTCGGCGGGGGCCGCGCTGGCCGGGCGGTAGCCGCCCTCGGCCGGGGCTCCGGCCGGGGCGCGGGAGGGCTCGTCGTCCCCCGAGGGCAGCCAGCCCCGGGCCCGGGCGAGCAGCAACAGCAGGCCCAGCGCGACGGCCAGCACGACCTGGACGGATCGGTTGGGCATGCCCTCACTGTGCCACGGCTGGCGCGGAGGCCTCGGGGAGGTTCCACTGCGGGGGTCGGAGGGCCCCGCGTGCTCAGGATCGGGCTGGACGAAGCCGGCTACGGCCCCCTGCTCGGGCCCCTGGTGATCGGGGCCGCGGCCCTGCGCGTGGAGGACGGCGGGGCCGACCTGCGCGAGCGCCTCGAGGGCCTGGTCGCCCGCGCCGGGGGGCGCCGGAGGAAGGGGCCCTTGCCGATCCCCATCGACGACAGCAAGGAGATCCTGCGGCGGCAGGGCCTGGAGGGCCTTGCCCGCGGGGTCCGGGCCCTCGTGGCCGCGGCGGGTCACGCGGTCCCTGCCGACCTGGGCGACTGGCTCGAGCGCTTCGGCGACCGGGGCCCCGGAGCCTTCGCCCACGAGCCCTGGTTCGCCGGGGCCGAGCAGGCCCTGCTGCCCTTGACCGAGGTGCCGGCCGACCTGAGGGCTCGCTTCCTGCTGACCGGCGTAGAACCGCTCACGCTG